>CAZHDP010000468.1:0-2764 GCA_964531605.1 uncultured Burkholderiaceae bacterium
ACAGCCACATCCTGGCCGGCACCATTCCCAACTGCATCAGCTACGACCCGACCTTCGCACACGAAGTGGGCGTGATCTTGCACCACGGTTTGAAGCGCATGGTCGAGAAGCAAGACAACGTCTTCTACTACCTGACCTTGTTGAACGAAAACTATGCGATGCCCGGCCTGACCGCTGGCACCGAAGAGCAGATCATCAAAGGCATGTACCAGTGCAAGCCTGGCGCCGAAGGTGGCAAACGCGTGCAGTTGCTGGGCTCCGGCACCATCTTGCGCGAGAGCATTGCCGCCCAAGCCCTGCTGGCCACCGACTGGGGCGTGCAGGCCGACGTGTGGAGCTGCCCAAGCTTCAACGAACTGGGCCGTGACGGCCAGGACGCCGACCGCTGGAACCTGCTGCACCCCACCGAAACGCCTCGCGTGCCGTTCGTGGCTCAACAGCTGGGCACGAGCACCGGCCCTGTCATCGCGTCCACGGACTACATGAAGGCCTACGCCGAGCAAATCCGTCCCTTCGTGCCCAAAGACCGCACCTACCGTGTGCTCGGTACCGATGGTTTCGGTCGCAGCGACTTCCGCAGCAAGCTGCGTGAACACTTCGAGGTGAATCGCCATTACATCGTGGTGGCTGCACTCAAGGCTTTGAGCGAAGAAGGCGCTGTGCCCGTGGCCAAAGTGGCCGAGGCCATTGCCAAGTACGGCATCAAAGCAGACAAAGTAAACCCCCTGTACGCCTAATCGAAAGCGGAGACACAACATGGCATTGGTAGAAATCAAAGTCCCCGACATTGGCGACTTCGACGAGGTCACGGTGATCGAATTGATGGTCAAGCCGGGCGACACCGTCAAGGCTGAGCAGTCCCTCATCACGGTCGAGTCCGACAAGGCGTCGATGGAGATCCCATCCAGCCACGCAGGCGTGGTCAAGTCCCTCAGTGTCAACTTGGGTGACAAAGTCAAAGAAGGCTCGATCGTCTTGATGCTGGAGGTCGAAGGTGCGGCTGCAGCAAGTGCGCCGGCCCCGGCACCTGCATCGACACCTGCGCCAGCACCTGCTCCGGCAGCAGCTGGGCCATCCGCTGCTCCTGTTTCAGTAGCGCCAGCGGCAGCGGGTCCCATCCAGGTGATGGTGCCTGACATCGGTGACTTCAAAGACGTGACCGTGATCGAGGTGTTTGTGAAGGCCGGTGACACCGTCAAGGTGGAACAGTCGTTGATCACCGTGGAGTCCGACAAGGCTTCCATGGAAATCCCCTCCAGCCATGCTGGGGTGATCAAAGAGTTGAAAGTCAAAGTGGGCGATACCGTCAACATTGGCGATCTGCTGGCTGTGCTCGAAGGTACCGTGAGCGCAGGAGGCGCTGTTGCTCCTGCTCCCGTTGCTGCCGCTGCGCCTGCAGCAGCCAGTGCGGCGCCCGCTGTGCCAGCCGCAGCCCCGGCTGCCGTCAGCGCGAGCGTTCCAGCCCACAACCCGACCGCTGCCGTGGGTGCCAAATTGCCTCACGCCAGTCCCTCGGTGCGCAAGTTTGCCCGCGAACTCGGCGTGCCCCTGGACGAGGTCAAAGGCACGGGCCCCAAAGGCCGCATCACCGAAGGCGACGTGCAAGGCTTCACCAAAGCGGTGATGAGCGGTGCCGCTCAAACCAAGGCCCAGGCTGCGAACGCGCCCAAAGCCGCTGCTGGCGGCGGTGGCGAAGCCCTCGGCTTGCTGCCCTGGCCCAAGGTGGACTTCACCAAGTTCGGCGCGGTGGAGCGCAAAGACCTGTCGCGCATCAAAAAGATCAGCGGTGCCAACCTGCACCGCAACTGGGTGTTGATCCCGCACGTCACCAACCACGACGACTGCGACATCACCGAGCTCGAAGCCTTCCGCGTTCAGATGAACAAGGAAAACGAGAAGTCTGGCGTCAAGCTGACCATGCTGGCGTTCATGATCAAAGCCAGCGTGGCTGCACTCAAGAAGTTCCCTGAGTTCAACAGCTCGCTCGACGGCGATCAACTGGTGTTGAAGCAGTACTTCCACATCGGCTTTGCGGCAGACACGCCCAACGGGCTGGTCGTGCCGGTCATCAAAGACGCCGACAAGAAGGGCGTGATGCAGATCTCCACTGAAATGGGCGAGCTGGCCAAAAAGGCGCGTGACGGCAAACTCGGCCCCGCCGACATGAGCGGTGCGTGCTTCACCATCAGCAGTTTGGGTGGCATCGGTGGTCGGTACTTCACCCCGATCATCAACGCACCTGAAGTGGCCATCATGGGCGTGTGCAAGAGCCAGATCGAACCCAAGTGGGACGGCAAGGCTTTCGTGCCCAAGTTGATGCTGCCGCTGAGCTTGAGCTGGGACCACCGCGTCATCGACGGTGCTGCTGCTGCCCGCTTCAACGCGTTCTTCGGCCAAGTCCTCACCGACTTCCGTCGCGTCTTGTTGTAAGACTGGCGCATGACCACGGTCGTTGTTGTCAAAAAGGCAGGGCAGGTCGCCATCGCCGCCGATTCGTTGGTGACGTTTGGCGACACCCGCCTGTCTGAGCGCTTCGAAGCCAACAGCAAAATCATCGCGTTAGACACCCCCGTGGGGGTGACCTACGTCGGTGCGGCAGGTACGGTGGCGCACTTTCCGGTGCTGCGCAAAGCGCTGACCTCGTTGCCCAAAGACCAGCTCTTGCTGGGCTCCAAAGACGAGGTGTTTGACACCTTCACCCGTTTGCATCCGCTGCTCAAAGAAACCTTCTTTTTGCAGACCAAGGAAGACGACAACGACCCCT
>CAZHDP010000469.1:0-2762 GCA_964531605.1 uncultured Burkholderiaceae bacterium
CACGCACCTGCATTGATGAGCACGCCATCGACACCGTCGAGGAATCCTTTGTGGATGCGCTCGCACATGGCGCCTTCATGGTTGGTTTGAAAGGTTTCAACGTCAACGCCCAAGCTCTTGCCAAGGGCCACCAAATTGGCATTGATTTCGTCCAGCGTGATCGTGCCGTATTGGACCGGATCGCGCTTGCCAAACATGTCATGGTTGATACCGTGAAGCATCAAGATCTTCATGAGGGTGCTCTTTCTGTACAGGTGCGGCACAAGGTGTGCCATGCACCACCGGGTCAGGCCCGGTGGTGGCGTGACTTACTTGCGAACTTTGGCCAATTCAGCCAACAGCTCGGTGACAGTGCCTTCACCCACTGTGCCTGCGTATTTGGTGATGACGGGTGACACTTTTTGGACCAATTTGGCCAGCTCTGCGTTGCTCAGTTCATTGACTTGCATGCCGCCTTTCTTGACCGTGTCCAAAGCACTGGCCACTTGACCTCGCGCCTGTTCACGCTGGTATTTCGCGGATTCGGTCGCAGCGTCTTGGACAATTTGCTTTTCACCGGTGGACAGGGTGTCCCAGAACTTCTTGCTGATGATCACCGACTGGGGGTTGTATTGGTGGTTGGTCAAGGTCATGTACTTTTGAACCTCGAACAGCTTGTTGGCGGCAATCACCGTCACAGGGTTCTCTTGGCCATCAATGGCGCGCTGCTCCATGGCAGCATAGAGTTCAGGGAATGGCAGGGGCGTGGGGTTCGCATCCAGGGCCTTCACCCAATCCACATTGATCGGGTTGGGAATGACGCGCAGCTTCAGGCCAGCGATGTCTTCCACCTTGGTGATCGGACGCTTGCTGTTGGTCATGACGCGGAAGCCCAACTCGTAGTAGGCCAGTCCAACGATGCCTTTTTCGTCCAACTTGGCGTGCAGTTTTTTGCCAAACGGGCCGTCAACCACAGCTTCGACTTCTTTGCTGTTGGCAAACATGAACGGGAAATCGTACACCGCAAACTCTTTGGCTTGGCTGGCCAAAATGCCCGAGTTCAACGACACCATCTCCAGCGTACCGCCTTGCAATGCCGACACGTTCGCTTGGTCGCTGCCGAGCACACCGCCAGGAAACACGTTCACCTTGATCTTGCCACCGGACTTTGCAGCGACGAGTTCGGCGAATTTTTCCAAGCCCATCACGATCGGGTGACCCTTGGGGTTTTGGGTTGCGAACTTGATGGTTTTTTCTTGCGCGTGAACGGCACCGAATGCCGTCAAAGCCACTGCGGCGACCAAGGACTTGATCATCAAACGTTTCATGGTTGTCTCCAAAAAAAGTGTCAGTACACAAAATCATGAGGGCAACGCGTGCTGTACCAGACACGCATTGCAAAGCTTCTTCAAGCAGCGGGTGTCAATACATCCAACGTGCGGGCACCATCACCAGAGCAGGGAACATCACCATCAAGAACATGACGATGAACTGCACCAGCATGAAAGGCATCACACCGCGCGTCACATCGTCCATGCGCATGCGACCCACCCCGGCGACCACGTTGAGCACGGTGCCCACAGGCGGTGTGACCAGACCGATGGAGTTGTTGATGATGAACAGCACGCCAAAGTAAACCGGGTCGATGCCAGCAGCTTTCACCAGCGGCATCAGCACGGGTGTCAGGATCAGAATCGTGGGCGTCATGTCCATGGCGGTACCCACCACCATCACCAAAATCATGATGGCAAACATCAGCAGCGTGGGGTTGCCCAGCAAGGGGGACAACAAAGAAATCACTTGATCGGGCAATTGGGCCACCGTGATCAACCAGGCCGACACCATCGCGGCGGCAACCAGGAACATGATCACCGACGTGGTTTTGGCAGCAGCCAAAAACACGTGGTACAGCTGGGCAATGCTCAACTCTTTGTAAATGAAGCCCGCGACGAACAGTGCGTAAACAGCGGCCACCACCGCCGCCTCGGTCGGGGTGAACACACCCATGCGCAAGCCCACCAAGATGATCAATGGCAGCATCAGCGCCCAACCGGCCTCACGCATGGCGGTAACAATCTCACCCGCGGTGCGACGAGGTGGTGTCTCCAGGTTTTCGGAACGTGTCGTCCACCACCAGGTGGCCCACAAGCCAACGGCCAACAAAATGCCAGGGAAAATGCCCGCCAAAAAGAGCTTGCTGATGGACACGTTGGCCGCGACGCCAAAAATCACAAACCCGATGGACGGCGGAATGATGGGGCCGATCACGCCACAAGCAGCGATCAGGCCACCGCTGCGCGCCTTGTCATGGCCCGCTTTCACCATCATCGGCAGCAACAACGCTGTCAACGCGGCAGCGTCGGCCACCGCTGAGCCCGACAACGCCGACAGCAAACAGGCGGCAACAATGGTCACGTAACCCAGACCACCTCGAATGTGGCCGACCAAAGCCATGGCAAACACCACAATGCGTTTGGACAGGCCACCCGTGTTCATCACTTCACCGGCCAGCATGAAAAACGGCACCGCCAGCAGGGGGAAACTGTCGGCGCCAGAAATCACGTTTTGCGCCAAGATTTGGGCATCAAAAATGTTCAGGTGCCACATCAACGCAGCACCACACAGCAGCAGCGAGAAGGCGATGGGAATGCCCAGCGCCATGGCGCCAAGCAAGGACCCTAAAAATACGGCAATGGTCATGGTTTTATTCCTCGTGTTGTCTCTGTTGTCATTGCACCGGCTTGGGGGCGTCCACAGGTTCCTCTTCGGACTCTCGAATGCCA
>CAZHDP010000470.1:0-607 GCA_964531605.1 uncultured Burkholderiaceae bacterium
CGGTGTTGACCGACATCTTGGGTGACGAAGACCACCTGGGTGACATGGACTTCAAGGTGGCGGGTACCACCAACGGCATCACGGCGTTGCAGATGGACATCAAGATCCAAGGCATCACCAAAGAAATCATGCAAGTGGCACTGGCCCAAGCCAAAGAAGCCCGCATGCATATCCTGGGCAAAATGCAAGGTGCAATGGGCGAAGCAAAGACCGATGTCAGCAACTTTGCGCCCAAGCTGTACACGATGAAGATCAACCCCGAAAAGATCCGCGACGTGATTGGCAAGGGCGGTGCGGTGATCCGTGCTTTGACCGAAGAAACCGGGTGCCAGATCAACATTGGCGAAGACGGCACGATCACCATTGCAGCCACTGATGGCGCGAAAGCCGATGAGGCGAAGCGCCGCATTGAGCAAATCACCGCTGAGGTGGAAATTGGCAAGGTCTACGAAGGCCCTGTGGTCAAGATCCTCGACTTCGGTGCGCTGATCAACCTGTTGCCTGGCAAAGATGGCTTGCTGCACATCAGCCAGATCGCACACCAGCGCGTCGAGAAGGTCACCGATTTCCTGAGCGAAGGCCAGATCGTCAAGGTGAAGGTTTTGGA
>CAZHDP010000470.1:617-2762 GCA_964531605.1 uncultured Burkholderiaceae bacterium
GTCCATGAAGGCCTTGATTGACCGCGCCACGGCTGAAGCTCAACAGCAACAGCAGCAACAGTAAAGCCAGTTCGGTCACCTTTTGGAAGTCTGTTCCTCATGAAAGCCATTGAAATCAGCAGCTACGGCGCGCCCGATGTCTTGCGCGTCGCCGAGCGTCCAGTCCCTGTTGCTGGTGCGGGTAAAGTACTGGTGCGTGTGCGGGCCAGTGGCGTCAATCGCCCTGACGTCTTGCAGCGCACTGGCAACTACCCTGTGCCGCCTGGCGCGTCTGACATTCCGGGTCTGGAGATTGCGGGTGTCATCGAGTCTGGCGATGCTGCGGCAATGGCCGAGGCTGGTTTCAAAGTGGGTGACCGCGTGTGTGCCTTGGTTGCTGGTGGTGGTTATGCGCATTGGTGCGTGGCGCCTGTCGCCCAGTGTTTACCCGTTCCGGCGGGGTTGACAGACATTGAAGCGGCATCGTTGCCCGAAACGTTCTTCACCGTGTGGAGCAATGTGTTCGACCGCGTGCGTTTGCAGGCGGGTGAAACCTTGTTGATTCAGGGGGGGTCCAGCGGCATTGGCGTGACGGCCATTCAGTTGGGCAAGGCCATGGGCGCGACGGTCATCGTCACGGCAGGCAGCGATGAAAAATGCGCGGCATGCTTGGCGCTGGGGGCTGACCACGCCATCAACTACAAAACATCAGATTTCTCCGCAGAGGCCATGCGCCTGACGGGTGGCGCTGGGGTGAATGTGATTTTGGACATGGTGGCGGGCAGTTATGTGGCCCGCGAAGTGGAGTGTTTGGCTGAAGATGGCCGCATGGTGATCATTGCCGTGCAAGGCGGTGTCAAAAGCGAATTCAATGCGGGACTGGTGTTGCGCCGTCGCTTGTTGATCACGGGCTCCACGCTGCGCCCACGTCCCGTCGCGTTCAAATCGGCGATCGCCAAGGCGTTGCAGCAAGAAGTGTGGCCCCTGTTTGCCGTTGGCAAATTGAAGCCAACCATCCACAGTGTGTTTGAGGCCGCCAGTGAAGACGGTGCAGCCCGTGCACACCGTCTGATGGAGTCCAACCAGCACGTTGGGAAAATTGTTTTGTCGTGGGAGCAATGATGAGACGCAAACTGATTGCAGGCAATTGGAAGATGAACGGCAGTTTGGCTGCCAATGAAGCGTTGTTGAAAGCCCTGTTGTCTGGTTTGGGGCAGCCTGCTTGTGATGTGGCGGTGTGTGTACCGTCGCTTTACCTGTCTCAGGTGCAGTCGTTATGCGCAGGCACCGCGGTGCAATGGGGCGCTCAAGACGTGTCTGCACAGGAAACCGGTGCTTACACCGGGGAGCAGTCCGCAAGCATGCTCAAAGAGTTTGGTGTTCGTTTTGTGTTGACGGGGCACTCTGAGCGCCGTCTGTACCATGGCGAAACCGATGCCGTGGTGGCTGGCAAGGCCCAACGTGCACTCGCTGCAGGCATCACACCCATTGTGTGTGTTGGTGAAACACTGGCGGAGCGCGAAGCGGGGCGCACTGAAGTAGTGGTCAAGCGTCAGTTGGCTGCTGTGATCCATGCCAATGGGCATTGCATCAGTGAGATTGTGGTGGCCTATGAGCCTGTATGGGCGATTGGGACGGGTAAAACTGCCTCTCCCGAGCAAGCCCAGCAAGTGCATTCGGTGTTGCGTGCGCAGTTGAATGCGGCCAGCGACAAGGCCAGCCGCATCAAGATTCTTTATGGGGGCAGCATGAATGCCGCCAACGCCAAAGCTTTGTTGGGTCAACCTGACATCGATGGTGGCTTGATTGGTGGTGCCTCTTTGAAGGCCCCCGACTTTTTGACGATCATTGCATCTGCCGCTTGATTGGCGCCAGTTGTTGCTACAAATTTAGGAGTTTGGAATGAGTATTGTGATGACTTTGATCTTGGCGGTTCAGATGTTGGCCGCCTTGGGCATGATTGGTCTGATTTTGGTGCAGCATGGCAAAGGTGCAGACATGGGCGCTGCGTTTGGCAGTGGCGGTTCCGGCAGTTTGTTCGGTGCCAGTGGCAGTGCAAATTTCTTGTCTCGCACGACGGCGGTGCTGGCGGGTATCTTTTTTGTGTGCACCTTGGCCTTGGCTTATTTCAGCAATTTGCGTCCTGAGGCGAGCACTGGCAGCGTT
>CAZHDP010000471.1:0-2755 GCA_964531605.1 uncultured Burkholderiaceae bacterium
GACTTCATTGACTTACGGGGGTACGGTGGCCCGTTCTGAGATCAGTTGGTCTGGCAGCGGTGGTGGTACCAGTGCCTTTGTGCCAGCGAGCAGCTACCAAAACAATGCGGTACCAGGCATGGGAACCGTGACCCGCCGCACAGTGCCCGACGTGGCCTTCAATGCCGACCCAGCGACGGGGCAGTATGTGGCCGTGATCAAACCAGGAACCACCACCGTCGGGTGGGCCAGTGCCGGTGGCACCAGCATTTCTGCGCCGCAATGGGCCGGTGTGGTTGCCGCTACCAACGCCATCCGTGCTGCAAGCGCTAAAACTGCGATCGGTGCGCTCCATAGCGCGATCTACGCTCAGTTGGCTTCGGTGCCGGGCACTTATGCCAGCACCTTTGCTGACATCGTCAAAGGCAGCAATGGCCTGTGCGCAAGCTGTGTCGCCAAAACCGGCTACGACGCTGTCACCGGCCTGGGCACCCCGAATGCAGCGCCCTTGATCAGTGCCCTGACAGGGGGCACCACAACCGTTGCCCCTCCTGTCGCACCGGTAGCCACGGCGCCAGCGCCGGTCGTTAACACGGTCGCAGGCCCCGTCATCACGGCTCCTGCAATGGTTGGGGTGGTTGGCAAACCGCTCAGCAGCCCCATCACCATCAAGGACGCCAGTGCAGCTTACTTTTCAGTGTCCATTTCTGGCGTGCCCGTGGGCATGGGTTTTTCTGTCAGCGGTCAAACCATCACTGCCGTTTGGCCCAGCCCCGTGCTTGGCAGCTACAGCCTGAAAGTGTTGGTGGTGGACTCTGCAGGGTACAAGGCACAGGTGAGTGTGCCTATCACCATCACTGCCAAATGATGGGCCGTTGACCTGCTTGACCTGTAGGTCAGCTCAGCCCGTGGGTCAGCTTATCGGCGCTTTGTCGGTTGGCTGACCCGTTTTGGTTTTGATCCCGCCAACGCGCAGGGTCAGTCCCCCGGCTTGTCGTTTTTGCTCGCCCAATGTGACGCGAGCCTTGGCCCCCGAACAACGTGTTCTGAGTGCGTCCACCTTGAGTGACAACGCCTCATGGCCTTGAATCTTGGCCCGGTAGCGGTCAAGCACCTGGTGAGCGGTGTCGACCAGTTTGCTGTTGAGGGTGTTTTCACCGTGTTGGATCAAGTCTTCCACGGCCGCTGTCGGGTCACCTTTGAGGCTGAGCGTCATCGCATGTTCGGCCAGCTTGAGCACATTGGTGTTGGCACTTTTGATCCGCTCGCCATAGTAGTGGTGTGCGTTTGCTGCTCCGACGAGCAACTCCGTCATGGCCCGCCCCGTGCAAAACCTCAAACCCAATGCATCGACGACGGCATGCACCTCGTCAAGCTGGATGGCACGGCAAGCCAATTGCGACAACAGCGCCACCAGGTTCGTGGCTGATTCAAAATCAAACGATGGTTCCGTGATCTGGGTGATCATTGACCGCACGGCCACCAGTGCCGCGGCCAACTTGTGGTGTTGGATCAACGACAGGGTGTCCACCACGCCGGACAAACGTCGAATCCGAGGGTCGTCAGGGTGCTTCTCAATCAAGCGCAAAAAGTCGTTGTGGCTGCGTTGCAAGGCTTTGTGGTCAGCCCGTTCGAACTGTGCGAAAGCCATCAGGACCAACGATTGGCAATCGAACATGACCGAGTCCAGTCCCAACAAACACGTGCGGGTCAAGACTTTTTCGGCCTCTTGGCGGTCTCCTGCATAAAAGGTCATCATGCCCAAGCTTTGCAAGCGGCCAATGGACGATGGGGTTAACTCGCAGGCCATTTTGTACGTGGCCAAGGCTTGGTCAAACCGCCCCAGCTCGAACTGGGCACGCCCCATCACGTCATAGGCATCGCTGTAGCTGGGGTCTTCGCTGATCAGGTTTTCCAGCGTTCCCATGGCTGCTGCGGTTTGTCCTGCATCCAACATGGAGCGGGCCACGCCCAGCTTGGCCCAGGGCAAGGTTTTGGCGGCAATGACCGCTTCGTACAGTGCTTTCGCCTCATTGTGTTGCCCCGTCCGCAGCAACAACTCTGCACCGACACGGGCGGCGTACAACCAATAGGGGCCTTTGGCGGTGAAGCGCTCCAAACACAGTTTGGCTGCGCCTTCAAAGTCTTCAGCTTCGATGGCTTGGAAAATGTCTTTGAGAGACCATTTCCTGGCCCTGGCTTGCTCAAGACGCTCGCCCAATTGCGAGGGTTTGTGCGGCTTAAGCAGATAACCGTCCAACGCCGACTCGGCTGCTTCTGCCACTTTGGAATACGTGGCCTCCCCAGTGATCATCACAAACACGGTGGAGAACGGTATCAACTGATTGCGGCGCAAGTCGTTCAGCAGGTCTTGACCGGTGACCCGCTCGTGGGGGAAGTGAAGCTCGCAAAGCACGAAATCGAATTGGGCGTATTCGAGGTGGCTGCGTGCATCCACAATCCTTGAACATTGGGTGACCGCCTTGACCCCAAAATCCCGCAACTGGGCGACCAGCACCGAACGCATGACCGGGTTGCCCTCAATCACAAGCGCTCGCGTGCCTGACATGTCCTCTGGGTTAAGCGCCACGGGTTGCCTCTCGCGGGTGATCGGTCTTCAAAATCGTATAGGGTAGGTCTGCAACCAGTTTATCGTCTAGGCAAAAAGCATGCTGGACGCACAGGTATTGCCCTGGCCGCGACAGTCGAATGTTTCGTCACCGTGTCAGAATATTCTCGGGCCCACTTTCAGGTCGCCCCCCAATAACAGGAGACT
>CAZHDP010000472.1:0-2751 GCA_964531605.1 uncultured Burkholderiaceae bacterium
GTGCGTGGGCAGAGGCTGGAGTTGCAAACGTCGGCCAAAGACAATGTCGCGCGTTTCGAGGTGAAATGATGCAAGTTGAACCCTCCTCAGCGGTGGCCATTGCGGGCATCCCGCCACGCCGCAGTGTCCAAGGTTCGGTGTCTTGGGGGGACCGGGTGGTGACCGTCGGTGGTTCGGCGCCAGTGCGGGTCCAATCGATGACCAATACCGATACCGAGGATGCCATAGGCACGGCCATTCAGGTCAAAGAATTGGCCATTGCCGGGTCTGAATTGGTCCGTATCACGGTCAATACCCCGGAGGCCGCCCAGGCCGTCCCTCACATTCGTGACCAACTCGATCGAATGGGCATTGATGTGCCGTTGATCGGAGACTTTCACTACAACGGGCACCGTTTGCTCACCGAGTTCCCTGATTGTGCTCGGGCGCTCTCCAAGTACCGCATCAATCCCGGCAATGTGGGCAAAGGTGACAAGCATGACAAGCAATTCGGCCAGATGATTGATGCCGCGCTGCGTTGGAACAAGCCCGTGCGGATTGGGGTGAATTGGGGCAGTCTTGACCAAGAGCTGCTGGCTTCGTTGATGGATGAGAACAGCCGCCGCTCGCAACCGTATGAAGCGCGCCAAGTGATGTACGAAGCGTTGATCAGCTCCGCTTTGGGGTCGGCCGCTTTGGCGCAGAAAATGGGCATGTCCAAGCAGCAGGTGATGCTGTCATGCAAAGTCAGTGGGGTGCAAGACTTGATCGCTGTCTACCGTGAGCTGGCGGTGCGTTGCGATTACCCGCTGCACCTGGGCTTGACCGAGGCGGGCATGGGCACCAAAGGCACGGTGGCTTCCGCCGCAGCGTTGTCCATTTTGTTGCAAGAGAGCATAGGCGACACCATCCGTGTGTCGTTGACGCCTCAGCCTGGCGAGTCACGCACCCAGGAAGTCGTCATCGCGTCCGAAATTTTGCAGGCCCTGGGGCTGCGCAGCTTTGTGCCCAGTGTCACGGCTTGTCCGGGCTGCGGCCGTACCACCAGTACCACTTTTCAGGTGTTGGCAAAAGAGATCGATGACTTTTTGCGCGCGCAAATGCCGGTTTGGCGTTCGCAGTACCCAGGCGTGGAAAAACTTAAAGTCGCTGTGATGGGGTGCATCGTGAATGGCCCAGGCGAAAGCAAGCATGCCGACATCGGTATCAGCTTGCCCGGTACGGGTGAAGCGCCCGCTGCGCCGGTGTTCATTGATGGCGAAAAGGCGATGACGCTGCGTGGCGACAACATCGCCAGTGAATTCCATCAAATTGTCGAAAATTACATTGAAAAGCGATTTGGCGCCGCCGCTGCAGCGGCGCGCTGAACGCACATGCAAGTTATGTCTGAATCCCCTAGCAAGGGCGGTGCTGTCGGCACCAAGCCTGAAAAACTCATCGCCGTCAAAGGCATGAATGACATTTTGCCGGCAGACTCTGCCCGGTGGGAGTGGTTTGAAGAGACTGTTCGCCAGGTGATGGCCCAGTACAGCTACCGCAATATCCGCACGCCAGTGGTGGAGCCCACTGCCTTGTTTGTGCGGGGTACCGGTGAAACGACAGACATCGTCGAAAAGGAGATGTACTCCTTTGAAGACCGTTTGAACGGTGAGCAGCTGACGCTTCGGCCTGAGAACACCCCTGGGGTGGTGCGTGCGGCCATTGAACACAACCTCACTTACGAAGGCGGAAAGCGGCTGTACTACATGGGGCCCATGTTCCGCCATGAGAAGCCTCAGCGGGGGCGCTATCGCCAGTTCTACCAGTTGGGTGCCGAGGCTTTGGGTTTTGCCGGTCCCGAAGTGGATGCAGAGCTGATGGTGTTGGTCCACCAGTTGTTCTCCAAGTTGGGCTTGCAAAAAGTCCGGGTGGAATTGAACAGCCTGGGCATCCCGGCTGAGAGGCAAGCTCATCGACAAGCGCTGATTGCTTATTTTGAGCAGCACCGTGATGCGTTGGATGCGGACGCCCAGCGTCGCTTGTTGACCAATCCCTTGCGGATCTTGGACACCAAAAATCCTGCCATGCAGGCGATGGTCCAAGCTGCACCGCGTTTGCTGGACTTTCTGGGTGAAGCGTCATTGAAGCACTTGGATGCGGTGAAGTCGTTGCTGGACGCTTGCGACGTGCCTTGGACGATCAATTCCCGTTTGGTCCGGGGCTTGGACTATTACAGCCACACTGTTTTTGAATTCATCACCGATGAACTCGGAGCCCAAGGGACGCTTTGTGGTGGTGGTCGTTACGATGGTCTGTTTGAAATCTTGGGGGGTAAGCCTACGCCTGCCGTCGGTTGGGGCATGGGCATTGAGCGCGTGTTGGAACTGGTCAAATCTCAAGGGCTTGGCGGGGCAGAGCCTGTGCCAGATGTTTACGCCATCGTGCCCGATGCACAAAGCCTGCCCACGGTGATGCGCACGCTTCATGCCTTGCGGACTTCAGGCGTCAAAGTTCAGATGCATGCCGCACCCTCAGGCGATGGCATGGGCAGCATGAAATCCCAGTTCAAAAAGGCAGATGGCAGTGGTGCGCGTTATGCCTTGATATTTGGTGCCGAAGAGTTGGCTCAACAACAGGTTGCAGTGAAGCCCCTGCGTGGAGACCCTGCATCGGCGCCGCAGCAAATCACACGACCGTTGCAGTCGGTGGCTGACTGGGCTCATGAACTGAGGCTTTGATCCTTACCCTGCGGGTGGTGTCAAGCCGCCCACCTACAATCTGACCTTTATTTTT
>CAZHDP010000473.1:0-2747 GCA_964531605.1 uncultured Burkholderiaceae bacterium
TGGCATGTACATCATGGGCGAAAACCCCGCCATGAGCGACCCCGACCTGAACCACGCCCGCCACGCCTTGGCCAGCTTGGATCACCTGGTGGTGCAAGACATCTTCATGACCGAAACCGCTTGGTTGGCGGACGTGGTGCTGCCCGCCACGGCTTGGCCTGAAAAGACCGGCACCGTCAGCAACACCGACCGCATGGTGCAACTCGGTCAGCAGGCCATAGACCCACCCGGCCAAGCCAAGCCTGACCTGTGGATCATCCAACAGATCGCGCAACGCATGGGATTGCGGTGGTCTTACCCGGGTGAGCATCACGGCGTTGCCACCGTGTTTGAAGAAATGCGCCGGGCCATGCACACCGCCATTGCGGGCATTTCTTGGGAGCGCTTACAACGCGAATCCAGCGTGACTTACCCCTGTTTGGACGAGTCCGACCCCGGTGCCCCGACCGTGTTCATCGACCACTTCGCCACCAGCGATGGCCGGGTGCACCTGGTGCCTGCAGACATCATCCCGGCCAACGAACGTCCTGACGCGCAGTACCCCTTTGTGTTGATCACGGGCCGTCAACTCGAACACTGGCACACGGGCAGCATGACCCGGCGCGCCGAGGTGCTCGACGCGCTAGAGCCCACAGCCACGGCTTCGATGTGCGGGCGAGACATGGACGCTTTGGGCCTGGCGCCTGGTGACCTGGTCACGGTGCAGTCCCGCCGAGGCGAAGTGACCATCCACGTGCGGCGTGACGATGGCACTCCAACCGGTGCGGTGTTCATCCCGTTTGCGTATTACGAGGCTGCGGCCAACCTGATGACCAACGCTGCGTTGGACCCGTTTGGCAAGATTCCCGAGTTCAAATACTGTGCTGTGGCGGTGCGTGCAGGGGGCACCTTGCCAGACCATGCAGGGTTCAGGCCCCGGTAGGCCTTGCCTTAACATGGAGGGTCGAACCTAGGAAGGAGATCCCCTCATGAAAACAAAAGCTGCCGTGGCCTGGAAAGCTGGCCAACCCCTCACCATTGAAACCGTGGACCTGGAAGGCCCTCGCGCTGGTGAGGTGTTGGTGGAAATCAAGGCCACCGGCATTTGCCACACCGATTACTACACGCTCTCGGGTGCCGACCCTGAAGGCATCTTCCCTGCGATCCTCGGCCATGAAGGCGCGGGCATCGTGGTGGATGTGGGTCCCGGTGTCACCAGCCTGAAAAAAGGCGACCATGTCATCCCGCTCTACACGCCCGAATGCCGCCAGTGCAAGTTCTGCCTGAGCCGCAAAACCAATTTGTGCCAGTTGATCCGCGGCACGCAAGGCAAGGGCCTGATGCCTGACGCCACCAGCCGGTTCAGCCTGGATGGCAAGCCCATCTTCCACTACATGGGCACCAGCACGTTCAGCAACTACACCGTGGCCCCTGAGATTTCGTTGGCCAAGATCCGCAGCGATGCGCCGTTTGACAAGGTCTGCTACATCGGTTGTGGCGTCACCACCGGCATCGGCGCCGTGCTGTTCACGGCCAAGGTGGAGGCGGGTGCCAATGTGGTGGTGTTCGGCCTGGGTGGCATTGGCCTCAATGTGATCCAGGGCGCCAAGATGGTCGGCGCTGACAAGATCATTGGGGTTGACCTGAACCCCGACCGTGAAGCCATGGCCCGCAGCTTTGGCATGACGCACTTCCTGAACCCCAAAGACATCGAAGCTGCAGGCGGCAACATCGTGGACGCGATTGTGCAGTTGACCGATGGTGGCGCGGACTACAGCTTCGAGTGCATCGGTAACACCAAGGTGATGCGCCAAGCGTTGGAGTGCACGCACAAAGGTTGGGGCCGCAGCATCATCATTGGCGTGGCCGAGGCGGGCGCCGAGATCAGCACCCGGCCGTTCCAGTTGGTCACCGGCCGCAAGTGGGAAGGCTCGGCCTTTGGTGGCGCACGTGGTCGTACCGACGTGCCCAAGATTGTGGATTGGTACATGGAAGGCAAGATCAGCATCGACCCGCTGATCACCCACACCATGCCGCTGGAAGACATCAACAAAGGTTTTGACTTGATGAAGCGCGGCGAGTCGATTCGGGGCGTGGTGTTGTACTGAACTTTGCAAAGAGGTAGATGATGCAACGCATGGGTCCTGTCAAAAAAGTGAACGCGGGCGTGCTGGAGGTGGCTTACGTTGAATACGGCCCACCAGAGGGCTCGCCGGTGATGCTGATGCACGGCTTTCCCTACGACATCCACACCTACGCCGAGGTGGCGCCATTGCTGGCCGCCCGAGGGTGTCGCGTCATCGTGCCGTATTTGCGGGGCTATGGTGAAACGCGTTTCTTGCACGCTGACACCCCTCGTTCAGGTGAACAAGCGGCCCTGGGTGCTGACCTGCTGGCCTTGATGGACGCCTTGAACATCGACCGCGCGGTGCTGGCGGGTTACGACTGGGGTGGTCGTGCTGCTTGTGTTGTGGCCGCCTTGTGGCCCGATCGTTGCGTGGGTTTGGTGTCTTTCAACAGCTACAACATCCAAAACATTGCCAAAGCCCTGGTGCCAGAGCCGCCCGAGAACGAATGCCGCCTGTGGTACCAGTATTACTTCCACAGTGAGCGCGGTCGCGCCGGCTTGGCCCAAGACCGCCGTGCCGTGACGCGCTTGTTGTGGCGGCAGTGGTCCCCCACCTGGTCCTTTGACGACGCCACGTTTGAGCGCTCGGCCATGGCGTTTGACCACCCGGACTTTGTGGACGTGGTGATCCAGTCTTACC
>CAZHDP010000474.1:0-2415 GCA_964531605.1 uncultured Burkholderiaceae bacterium
AACGTAGTGCGCTGCGGATGTAGCGGGAACGTGCGGCGTGATCTCGCCAGAAAAGATCGCAACGGATAGAGCGCACACCAACTCACATGATGCCGTGCTCTTACAACATCCACCTTGGTCTGAGGCGGTACTGTTCGCATCTTCATGGCAAGGCATTGCACCTTGCTCTGTTGCCATGGCCATGTTGTCCATCCGGAGGCGTGCGTAGCTCGCCGCAAAACTTTGCAGTGGCAACAAGCAAACCAAGAGAATCAACAGAAGTCGACGCATGTTTCACATGGTAGTGCAATCACAAGCCACCAGCAATCTTCTGGCTAAAGCAGGATAGTGTGCCAAATTCAATCTCCACGGCGCAGGCGAAGAGCATTGCCGATCACCGAAGCTGAACTGAAGCTCATGGCAAGCGCAGCGATCAGCGGGGACAGCAGCCAGCCAGTCAAGGGATACAGCACTCCGGCCGCCACAGGAATCCCCAGTGCGTTGTACAGAAAAGCAAACAGCAGGTTCTGCTTCATGTTGCTTACAGTATCCTGCGAGAGCGTGCGAGCTACCGCTATCCCGCGCAAATCACCTTTCACGAGAGTCACTTGGGCGCTGTTCATGGCTACGTCGGTGCCAGTTCCCATGGCAATACCGACATCGGCCTTGGCTAGTGCTGGTGCGTCATTAATGCCATCACCCGCCATTGCCACGATACGTCCTTGCTTTTGCAGCTGATCCACGAATGCTAATTTGTCTGCAGGCTTGACTTCACCGTGGACCTCGTCGATTCCAAGTCGTTCACCAACGGCGCGGGCAGTGGTCAAACCGTCACCGGTCGCCATGACGATACGCAGACCGGCAGCTTTGAGTGTGGCCAGAGCCTCGGGCGTGCTTGCCTTGATCGGATCAGATACGGCCAACAGACCTGCCAGCTGCCCGTCAACGGCCAGGTGCATCACGCTTGCTCCCTCTGATCGCAAAGACTCCGCCTGTGATACGAGTGCCTTGACAGCCACGCCAAGTTGCTCCATCAATGCCGTGTTGCCGAGGGCCAGTTGTCGTCCTCCGACCTGACCTCGCACGCCAATTCCTGAGCTCGACTCAAAGTTCTCCGGCTTGTCCAAAGACAGATGACGATCACGGGCCGCGCGAACGATGGCATCAGCCAGTGGGTGTTCGCTGCCCTGATCCAGGCTGGCAGCGAGGCGTAGCACCTCTGTTTCTTCAAAACCCGGCGCGGCCACTGCGCGATCAAAAGCCGGTTTTCCCTCTGTCAGCGTGCCAGTTTTATCAATGATCAAGGTATCAATTTTTCTCAGATTCTCGATTGCCGCCGCATCACGGAAAAGAACGCCATGAGTGGCACCGCGCCCCGTAGCGACCATGATCGACATCGGTGTTGCCAGGCCAAGTGCGCATGGGCAAGCAATGATCAAAACCGCCACTGCGTTAATCAGGGCGTAAACCCAGCTGGGCTCGGGCCCAAACAGACCCCAAGCAAAAAAAGTGAGCAAGGCAACGCTGACAACGGCCATCACGAACCAGCCCGCCACGGTGTCAGCCATTCGTTGCATCGGCGCTTTGGAGCGTTGCGCTTGGGCCACCATTTGAACGATTTGCGACAGCATGGTGGCTGAGCCGACTTTTTCAGACCGCATCACGAGAGCACCGTTGGTGTTGAGCGTTGCTCCGATCACCTTGTCGCCAACTCGCTTAGACACTGGTACAGGTTCACCGGTCAGCATGGATTCATCGACTGCACTACTGCCCTCTGTCACTTCCCCATCAACTGGAACCTTTTCACCGGGGCGAATGCGCAGCAAGTCGCCCACATGCACATGCGTCAAAGGGACATCTTCCTCAGAGCCATCAGGGTACAGGCGACGTGCCGTCTTGGGGGCCAGCCCGAGAAGTGATTTGATGGCCGCAGAAGTCTGAGAACGAGCCTTAAGTTCAAGAACTTGCCCCAACAGGGTCAGTGAAATGATGACAGCCGTTGCTTCGAAATACACGGCGACTCGGCCCATCGAGATAAAGGAGTCTGGAAATACATGCGGTGCCACAGTGGCAACCACGCTGTATACAAAGGCGGCACCAGTGCCCAGGCCAATCAGTGTCCACATGTTTGGACTACGGTTCACAACAGATTGCCAGCCTCGTGAGAAAAATGGCCAGCCTGCCCACATGACAATTGGCAGGGATAGCGCAAATTCGATCCAGCTTTGCACAGCCATGTCGAACCAGTTCAACCGGTGGCCGGCCATTGCCAAAAAAGTCACCACGATGGTGAGTGGGAGCGTCCACCAAAAGCGTCGCTGGAAGTCATGCAACTCGGGGTTTTCGTCTTCCTCCAACTCTGGCAAAAGCGGCTCGAGTGTCATGCCGCACTTGGGACAATTGCCTGGATGGTCCTGACGGATTTCAGGATGCATA
>CAZHDP010000474.1:2425-2734 GCA_964531605.1 uncultured Burkholderiaceae bacterium
AGGTGAAGTGGGCGACTTGTCGGTGCGTTCTTCCATGTACTGCATGGGGTCGGCATCAAACTTCGCTTTGCACTTAGTCCCGCAAAAGAAAAACATCCTTCCCATGTGGACAGACCGGCATTCAGACTGGTCGGTTACCGTCATTCCACAAACTGGATCCTTCAGGTTTGAAGGATTGGAATTACCCGTGCCCAAAGGCAAAGCAGATTCGCCATGACTATTCGGCCTATGACGAATGTGCCCATGGTCATGCGTGTGATGATTGCTTTGATGTACGTTCATAGTATGCCCATAGTCGTAGCCACATCC
>CAZHDP010000475.1:0-2723 GCA_964531605.1 uncultured Burkholderiaceae bacterium
CTTCAATCACCACCACGTCGTTCTCGGCCATCAAACCATCCAACGCACTCGCCAGATGCGGCCACACCTTGGCGCTGCGGCCACGCCAGTCCATGCGGGTGAATGCATCGTGCACCTGACCCAGCAACACAACCTGGCTGTGTGTGTCACGCTCAGGCTTGAGCAACAAGGGGTTCATGCGCACCTCGGGCACCGCCTGCGCAGCCAGGGCCTGGAAATACTGGGCACTGCCGATCTCACCGCCGTCCACTACCCGGGCGTTGTTGCTCATGTTTTGCGCCTTGTAGGGCGCCACTTTCAAGCCCTGGCGTGCGTAATACCGGCACAGCGCAGTGGTCAGCCAGCTTTTGCCAGCACCACTGGTGGTGCCCAGCACCATCACACATTGCGCGCGCCGGGTTTGTTCAGGGTGTGTCATTCGGACTTTAGGGGTAAGGCAGTGAAGCCAGTTCGGTGGCAAGCCACATCAGCATTGGGCCATGATCCAGTCACGAAAAGCCATCACTTTGCGTGACTCACGTTGGTGTTTTGGGCGCACCAGGTAATAGGCTCTGGGCCTTTGGCAAGGCTGCTGAAAGGGGCGGACCAGTTGGCCACTGTCGTATTCAGATTGCAGCAAAGCATTTTGACCAATCGCCAGGCCCAGGCCATCGACCGCCGCCTGCCAGGTGAGCACCGAGCTGCTGAAACTCATGCGCTCGGCCCCTGAGGCGTCGTCCACATGGCCTGTCGCCGCCAACCAGTCGTCCCAGTCCGTTCGGCGGTAATGTGACACCAACAAGCGTTGCCCCAGCAGCGCCACAGGCAGCTGGCGCCCAGGGCTCGCGTGACGGGCCAAAAACTGAGGGGAGCACACTGGCTCGATCTCGTCATGGAACATCAACTCCGCCACGGCCTGAGGGTAGTCGCCCTCGCCGAACTGGATGGCGATGTCCACCGCATCGCGGTCAAAGTCCACATCAGGCACAGCCGTGCTGATGCGCACCTCCATGCCCGGGTGCTGGCGTTGAAAGTCTGGCAAGCGGGGGATCAACCACTTGGCGGCAAAAGTCGTGTACGTGCGAACGCGCAACGCACCGTGGCTGGCTTGTCTGACCAACGCGTCGGTGGCCTTCGCAATCGCGGCAAACGCCGGCAACACCTGCTGCGCGTATTGCCGCCCCGCCTCGGTCAGCATGACACCGTGGCGCTCACGCCGGAACAGGGCTTGCCCCAAGTAACTTTCCAACACACTGATTTGGCGACTCACCGCTGACTGGGTGACATGCAATTCACGCGCTGCTGCGGTGAGGTTTTCCGTGCGTGCCACCGCGTCAAACACGCGCAAGGGGTTCAAAGGCGGCAAACGGGCGGACATGGTGAACAGCGAGACGAGCAAGGCATCGGAGGTATGACTTTTAATTATGCCTGACGACGCAATGGGAAGTGGTCAACACCGGGGGTTTCAACGAACATTCAACCCACACGCAACCTCCTTTGGCCACGCAGGCCTGACACCGAGAACCGACCCATGAATTTCAACCTGAGTGAAGAAGACCAAGCCTTTGCCGATGCCGTGCGTCGGTTTGCCCAAGACAAGCTCTCAGAGGGCGCGTTGAAGCGAGCCCATTCCCCCGATTACCCCTGGGAAGCCGCCAAACTGCTCGCAGACCAGGGCCTGTTGGGCATCGCGTTTGGCGAGCAAGATGGCGGCCAAGGCGGCACCCTCATGCACGCGGTGCTGGCCATTCAAGAGGTTGCCCTGGTATGCCCAAAAAGCGCCGACATCGTGCAAGCGGGTAACTTCGGCCCCATTCGCACCTTTGTCGAATACGCCAGTGCCGAGCAAAAGCAACGCTTCCTGCCGGACCTGTTGGCAGGCAAAAAACTGATCTCGTTGGGCATGAGCGAGCCCGAAGCTGGCTCTGCGGTGACCGAGCTCAAAACACACGCACGGCCCGACGGCGACGGCTTCGTGATCAATGGCGGCAAGGTGTTTTCGACCCACAGCCCCCATGCTGACCTGTTTTTGATTTACGTGCGCTTTGGTCCAGGCGTGGGCGGGATCGGCTCGGTGCTGATCGAGCGTGGCACGCCGGGCTTCACGGTGGGCACACCGAGCGATTTCATGAGTGGCGAGCAATGGTGCCCGCTGTACTTTGAAGATTGCCGCATCCCTGCTGCCAACGTGTTGTTGGGCGAAGGCGGCTTCAAGAAACAAATCTCGGGCTTCAACGTGGAGCGCTTGGGCAACGCCTCGCGCTCTTTGGCCTTGGGCCGCCACGCGTTCAACCTGGCCCGTGAACACGCCCTGGTTCGCCAACAGTTTGGCCGACCGCTGTGTGAATTCCAGGGCCTGCAATGGAAGTTTGCCGACATGGCCATGAAGCTTGATGCGGCCCAGCTGATGCTTTACCGCGCAGTCATGGAAGGCGAAGACGGCCGCCTGCCCTCTGCCCAAAGCACAGCCATGGCCAAGCTGGCCTGCAACCAAGCAGGTTGGGACGTTGCCAACGAAGCCCTGCAAGTGATGGGGGCAACGGGTTACAGCCAAGACATCATGGTCGAATACTGCATGCGGCGCATCCGGGGCTGGATGATTGCCGGAGGCTCCATTGAGATTCTGAAAAACCGCATTGCCGAAGGCGTGTTTGGACGCACGTTTTCGCAACGCGCCTGAGCCCCAAACACCATACCCAACACCACACGGAGACACCCCATGACCCCTTTCGCACCGCATTACC
>CAZHDP010000476.1:0-2714 GCA_964531605.1 uncultured Burkholderiaceae bacterium
ATTTCGATGTGCACCATGGCAACGGCACCGAGGACATCGTGGCGGGTGATGACCGCATCCTGATGGTGGGCTTTTACCAACATCCGTTCTATCCAGATGGCGGGGTGAGATCGACAGCCCCCAATCTGTTGAACCTGCCTGTGCCTGCTTACACCCGTGGCATGGACATCCGAGGGCTGGTGGCTGACCACTGGCTGCCAAGGCTGGAAGCGCATCGCCCAGAGATGGTGTTCGTCAGTGCAGGGTTTGACGCCCACCGAAACGATGACCTGGGTCAGCTGGGTTTGGTCGAAAGCGATTTTGCGTGGATCACCCATGCCCTCCAAGGGGTGGCCAAACGCCACGCCAAGGGGCGTCTGGTCAGCTGCCTGGAAGGTGGCTACAACCTGGACGCTCTGGCCGCCAGTGTGGAGGCCCATGTGCGCCAGTTGTTGGCAGGCTGACAGCGGTGGCAGAGATGAAAGACAGGAGCAACGCAACATGAACATGCCTGCAGACAGCATGCATTCGCCGCCTCGCGGTAACGAAGCCCCCGCGGTTCTTTTTCAGCGTGACAGCAGAGGGGTTGTGCGCTTGACTTTGAACCGTCCAGACACGTTCAATGCCTTGAGCGAAGAGATGCTCAGTGCCTTGCAGTCAGCCATTGACCGATGTGCCCGTGATGAAGGGGCCCGTGTGTTGGTGCTGGCGTCTGCGGGCAAAGCGTTTTGTCCGGGGCATCACTTGAAAGAGATGTCGGCCAAGCCCGATCTGGCTTACTACCAAAAGCTGTTCGCCCAGTGCACTCGGATGATGATGGGCCTGCAAAAGTTACCCATTCCGGTGATTGCCCGGGTGCACGGTGTGGCCACGGCTGCGGGGTGTCAGTTGGTGGCTCAATGTGATTTGGCTGTGGCGTCCACCCACGCGCGTTTTGCAACCAGCGGCATCAACTACGGGCTGTTTTGTGGGACGCCCAGCGTGCCGCTGGTGCGCAACATGGGTGCCAAACAGGCGTTTGAAATGTTGTTCACGGGTGACTTTATTTCTGCTGAAGAGGCCCAAAGACGTGGTCTGGTCAACCAGGTGGTCCATCCAGATCAGCTGGATGCTGCAGTGGATACGCTTGTTTCCAGCATCCTGGCCAAGCCTGCAGTGGCGGTGGCCATGGGCAAAGCGCTGTTCTACCAGCAGCGCGAATTGGGTGTTGAAGCCGCTTACCAATTGGCGGCGCAGTCCATGGCCGTGAACATGATGGATGGTGCCGCACAAGAAGGCTTTTTGGCTTTCACTGAAAAACGTGAACCTGTTTGGCGCCTCTCTGGTGATTGAGTGCCATGGATAAAAATTACCTTCGCAATGTGATTGCAGACCTGCAAAGCCCTGGCGTTTGGCTGGAGCTCGCGGTGCTCTTTGCCTGTTTGGCATTGGCTTATGGCGTGACACGGTGGTTGGCCTCTCGGATGTCAGCAGCAGCCAGTGACACGCCCTCAGATCACGTGTCCGGCGAGAGCGTGTTGTTTGGCCGTCGCTTGTTGGACGGGTTGCTCTTTCCGGTGATCGCACTTGTATTGGTGTACCTGTCGCGCAAGCTGTTGGACGACATGCACCCCCAGGTGGCAGTTTTGACCGTGGCGGTGCCGGTGTTGATGTCACTCGCGGTAATACGTTTTTTTGCCCGTGTTCTGGCCGGGGTCTTCCCTGATTCCAACCTCGCTCGCCTGGTGGAGCGTGGTGTGTCGTGGTTGGCATGGGCCTGTGCTGTGCTGTGGATTTTGGGCGTTTTGCCGACCATCCTTGCGGAGTTTGATGCGATTTACATTTCGTTCGGAAAAACCAAAGTCAGCATCCGGATGATGGGCGAGGGCCTGCTGTCCAGCGCCGTGGTGTTGATGGTTGCGCTGTGGATTGCCCGGGTCATTGAATCCAAGGTGTTGGACAAAGCCGTTGAAGACCTGTCAATGCGCAAAGCGGCGGTCAACGCTGTGCGCGCTGTGCTGCTGCTGCTGGGCTTGTTGGTGGTGCTGTCCGCTGTGGGCGTCGATTTGACCGCATTGTCTGTACTGGGTGGCGCACTCGGGGTCGGTCTGGGTTTTGGCTTGCAAAAATTGGCTGCCAACTACATCAGTGGGTTTGTGATCCTGTTGGAACGTTCGTTGCGCATCGGTGACATGGTCAAGGTCGATAATTTTGAAGGTCGCATCACCGACATCAAGACGCGGTACACCTTGATCAGGGCGAGCAATGGCCGTGAATCGGTCGTGCCCAACGAAAAACTGATCACTGAGCGCACTGAAAACTTGTCATTGGCAGACCCGAACATTGCCATCACCACCCTCATTCAGGTGGGCTATGACAGCGACGTCGCTCAGGTTCAAGCCATCTTGTGCAACGCGGCGAGCGCCCAGAAGAGGGTGTTGGCAACGCCTGCACCCGCAGCCCATTTGTCCAACTTTGCGCCCGATGGGCTTGAGTTCACGCTGGTTTTCTGGATTGCCGATCCTCAGGATGGCCTGTTGAATGTGCGATCTGACGTCCACATTGCCGTGTTGGCAGGTTTGCGTGCAGCGCAGGTGGTGATTCCGTATCCCCAGCGAGTCATCCATCAGGCGTAGAAATTTGCAGTCAACTTGCCAAGTGAGCGAAAGAGGGCGAAAACCGTGCTATAATTTGAGTCTGACGCGGCTGTAGCTCAGCTGGATAGAGTACTTGGCTACGAACCAAGGGGTCGTGGG
>CAZHDP010000477.1:0-2695 GCA_964531605.1 uncultured Burkholderiaceae bacterium
CCAACCCGAAAAAAACGCCTTGGCCGACGCCCCTGTGGTGAAAGACCTGATGGCCTTGCTCGACGTGCTGCTGTCGCCTCAAAACGACCTGGCGTTGGCGCAAGCGCTCAAGTCGCCGTTGTTCGGCTGCACCGACGATGACCTCATTGGTCTGGCCGTGATGAAGCGCCGCGAGCCAGCGCCCTGGACCCAATTGCTCCCACAGGCCACCCATGGTCAGGCTGATTGGCCGGTCGTGGCGGCCACGCTGCAACGGTGGGCTGCGTGGCTCGCTGCGGTGCCACCCCACGACGCGCTGCACCTGATTTACGAAGATGGCGATGTGGTCGCACGTTTTGCCTCGGCTGCGCCTCAGGCTGCGCGCGGCCGGGTGATTGCCAACCTCAAAGCCCTGTTGGCGGCGGCCCTGGACTTTGACGGTGGCCGTTACGCCACGCCTTATGCCTTGGTGCGCGCCCTCAAGGCCGGACGCATCAAAGCCCCCACGACCGCACACCCCGACGCCGTGCAACTGTTGACGGTGCACGGGGCCAAAGGCCTGGAAGCACCACTGGTGATGCTGCTCGACACCGATGGCTCACCGCCCAAAGCCGAAACCATGGGGGTGCTGGTCGACTGGCCCGGTGAAGCAGCTGCCCCCACCCGCTTCAGTTTTTTGGCCAGCGAAACACGGCCCCCGCCTTGCAACGTCGACGCTGTCGCGGCAGAAAAAGCCGCTCGCCAGCGCGAGGAGCTCAATGGCCTCTATGTCGCCATGACCCGTGCCCGCCACACCTTTGTGGTGTCGAGCAACACCCCGAGCCGACGTGACAGCAACAGCTGGTGGAATCGCCTGCTGGCGCTGAGTACCCCGGTCGAACTGCCTGACGATGATGCAGATGTCGCCGGTACCGGTGTGCTGCCAGCGCGTGCCGCAGCGCATGAGCCGTGGTTTTCAGTGCCTGAACTGCCATTCCGGCAATCTGGTATTGGTTTATTTGCTATCAAAAATGAAGCGTCTTTTGCACCTTCACAGACGGCAATGACGATGGTGGTGGACGAGGCAGCGGCCAAAGACAAAGCCGGGGTGGATGCAGAGGCCAGCGTGTCGTCACGCATCGGCCAGGCCATGCACCGCTTGCTGGAATGGCTGCCACTGGGCAAAGCATGGGGCCAGCCGTCAGCCCCTGCGACCGGTACACCCGGAGCGACCAATGCGCCCCACAGTTGGTGGTCTGAAGAACAGGTCACCACGGCGGCGATGGCTTTTGAGTTGAGCGAGTCACAGGTTCAACACGCTGTGGCCATGGCGCGCGCCATACGTGAAGGCGAGGGGGCCTGGGCGTGGGATGACACCCTTGTGGTTTGGGCCGCCAACGAGGTGCCCCTGACCGTGCAGGGTAAGCTCCTGTATGTGGACCGCTTGGTTCAGCGCCGCGACACCGCAGACTGGTGGGTGCTGGATTACAAATCAGCTTCGGCACCGTTGCGCCAAGTGGCCTTGCAAACGCAGTTGCGCACCTACCGCGACGCGATTGCCAAAACCCTTCCTGGGCACGCTGTGAAAGCGGCCTTTTTGACGGCCCCAGGCCGTGTTGTTGAATTACCGTGACGGCCTTGCCTGTCTTTCCATTGCATGACGATCGCTTCCCAGACTCACCTTGACGCCTTGCCGCGTGTGGCCATCATTGGGGGTGGCCCCGCAGGCCTGATGGCGGCCCAGACGCTGCTCCACAGCGGCACACCGATGCACATCGATCTCTTTGACGCCATGCCCAGCGTGGGTCGCAAGTTCCTGCTGGCAGGCAAAGGGGGGTTGAACCTGACCCACTCTGAGCCGTTGGCTGCCTTCGTGACCCGGTTTGGCGCAGCGCAAGCGGCGTTGACGCCTTGGTTGAGCGCCTGGGGGCCAGACCAGATCCGTGCCTGGGCCCAAGGCTTGGGTGTCGAGACGTTTGTTGGCACCTCAGGGCGGGTGTTTCCCAAAGACATGAAGGCGGCCCCCCTGCTGCGTGCTTGGCTGCATACGCTGCGCCATCCGGGCAGCGAGGTCAACGGCGGCCGGGGCGTGAATTTCCACATGCGTCACCGCTGGGAGGGTTGGACTGACCAAGGTGCCTTGCGCTTGACGCATCCTGAGGGTGAGACCGTTTGGGCTGCTGACGTGGTGGTGTTGGCCTTGGGCGGTGCGAGTTGGGCCAGGCTGGGCAGTGACGGTGCCTGGGTCCCGCTGTTGCAAGACAAGCGTGTGGCTGTGACGCCTTTGCAACCGTCAAATTGCGGTTTTGACGTTGGATGGAGTGAGTTTTTCAGCGGCCGGTTTGCAGGGCAGCCCTTCAAGTCGGTGGCGATCCGGTTGGAGGACAGCGTCGGTCAGGTGTTTCACCGCAAAGGTGAATTCGTGGCCACGGCCACGGGTGTGGAGGGTAGCTTGATCTACGCGGCATCGGCCTTGCTGCGCGATGAGATTGCCCGCAAGGGCAAAGCCACATTCTGGTTGGACTTGTTGCCAGACAAAACACCCGCACAGGTGTTGGCCGAAGTCAGCCACCCCAGAGGGTCGCGCTCGATGAGCAGCCACCTCAAGAGTCGCTTGTCCATCGACGGCATCAAAAGCGCTGTGTTGCACGAGTGTGTCGACAAAGCTGTGATGGCTGACCCCGCCCAGCTTGCGCGAGCGCTGCAGGCCATCCCGATCACGGTGAAGGCCACCCGT
>CAZHDP010000478.1:0-2689 GCA_964531605.1 uncultured Burkholderiaceae bacterium
GATGCAGCACGACCTGTTCCACGTCTACACCGTGGACCAGCACATCCTGATGGTGTTGCGCAACGTGCGGCGGTTTTTCATCGCGGAGCATGCCCACGAATACCCAATGTGTTCACAACTTGCGGCTGGCTGGGACCGCCCTTGGCTGCTGTGTGTGGCCGCCCTCTTCCATGACATTGCCAAAGGGCGTGGCGGTGACCATTCGGAGTTGGGTGCCAAAGATGTGCGCGTCTTTTGCAAGCAACACGGCATCGCCGCAGATGATGCCGATTTGATCGAATTTTTGGTGGTCGAGCACCTGACCATGAGCCGGATCGCTCAAAAAGAGGACATGAGCGACCCCGAAGTCATCCGCGCCTTTGCGGCGCGGTTGAAAAACGAGCGCTACCTGACGGCGCTTTATTTGCTGACCGTGGCCGACATCCGAGGCACCAGTCCCAAGGTTTGGAATGCTTGGAAAGGCAAACTGCTGGAAGACCTTTACCGTGCCACGCTGAGGGTGCTGGGGGGTCACGCCCCAGATCCCGATGCCGACATTGAAGCCCGCAAGCGCGAAGCGCTGGTCAAGCTGGCCCTGCATGCCCTGCCCCACCAAGCCCATGTGGCCTTGTGGGAGACGCTGGACGTGGGCTACTTCATGCGACACGACTCGTCTGACATCGCCTGGCACACGCGACAACTCTCGCGGCACGTGGACAACCCGAACAGTGACAAGACCATCGTGCGGGCTCGGCAGTCGCCGGTGGGTGACGGCTTGCAAGTGTTGGTCTACACGGTGGACGCTGCAGACCTGTTTGCCCGCATCTGCGGGTATTTTGACCAGGCCGGCTTCAGTATTTTGGACGCCAAGGTCCACACGGCCAAGAACGGCTTTGCCTTGGACACCTTCCAAGTGGTGACCAGCACACTGACCGACCATTACCGTGAACTGGCCAACATGGTGGAGACTGACCTGTTTCGGGTCATCGACGATGCTGGCCCCCTGCCCCAGCCCAGCCGAGGTCGGGTGTCTCGCCGGGTTAAAAGCTTTCCCGTGTCACCTCGGGTTGATTTGCGGCCCGATGAAAAGGCCCAACGCTGGTTGTTGAACATTTCAGCCAGTGACCGTGTGGGCCTGCTTTATGCCATTGCCAGGGTACTGGCCAAGCACAATTTGAACCTTCAACTGGCCAAAGTCACCACATTGGGCGAGCGCGTCGAAGACACTTTCTTGATTTCAGGTGTCGAGTTGCAGCACAACCGCACCCAAATTGAAATCGAAACCGAGCTGCTGGATGCCGTGGCAGCGTGACACAGTTCGTAACATGCCCATATCTGTAGCAACAGCCTGGGGCATTCCCTGATTTGTGCCGTTTTTTGTGCTACAACCAATGTTACAAAACACAGGGGTTGCCACGAGAAATGAGCCAGACTTACCGCAGCAATCGCCTGCGGACGCTGGCATGACGAGCGCCGTGAAACATGCAGAACCTGGAGCCACTGATGGATGGGAAACAAAAGGCAGTCCGCCTCTTCATCGCGGATCTGCCGGAAACGACAGATGCGATGATCCCTGGCGGGGTCTACGCCATGATCGCCGAAACACCGCCAGCCCGCTTCCCCGTCGTGGCCACCAGCATGGCTGGCGTGATGGCAGCGGGTCTTCCGGCCACATTGTTGGTTCCGAGTTCGCCCAAAGTGTTTGTCGAGCGGCTGAGTCAGGTCGGATTCCCTGGCATTGATGATGCAATGGACAGCGGTCGTGTGCAGGTCTTTCAATTCCAAGATGACTTCAGCAAAAAGATGTTCCGGTTTGGCGCCGAAGCCTTTTTGAACGAGCTGGACCACTTTCGACTGCCTGCACAAAGTTACCTGGTGATTGACCAGGCCGATGAGCTGCTGAGTTTGCATGACATCTCGTTGGCCTTGGAGCAAGCTGAGGCCTTGGGGTCATGGGCCCGCAAGCTCAAGGTGACGGTGTTGCTGGTGTTCACGCGTTTGGCTGCAGTCCCCAGCTCTGTAGCCACCCTCACGGGCCTCATGGATTACCTGTCTGGCATCGTGCGTTTGGGCGGTCACCAAGACGGTTTGGATTTGGTGTTTGAGTACTGGCAATCCCCCGATGGCACGGTTGCGGCCAAGGCGTTTGGCTTGGCGATTCAAGACACCGGTGTGTACCGCGTGAAGCCGCGTGAGACCGTGGTGTTGCCGGAGGAAGTGTCTACAGACGCTGCCGTTGCGGTACGACCCGAGCCGGAACCTGAGGAGGAGCCTGGCGACCTGCTCTATCTGTACATTGACAGTCTCCTGGCAGCGGTTGGACAACACGTACCGGGCATTTGGAAGGCTTGTGACTCTGTCGTTGGCTTGATACGCGCTGCTTTTGGAACGCGCGCGCCTTGCGTGCTGCTGGTGTACGAGCGCCAGACGCAATTGAGAGACCTGTCAGAGGCCGTGCACACCTTGCGCCTGTCCCTGGGACGGCGGGCCAGGATTGTGGTCATAGAGCGTGATGCCTCATTGCGCTACCAGAATGAAATTTTGCTGCTGCGGCTGGGCACCAGTTTGGTCGTGCACCGTGATGTGCCTGAGAACCGCATCCCCTTGATGCTCGAGTCCATCCGAGGACAGGTGTTCAACCGCGAGGTGGAGATGGATTTCGAAGCCGCGTTGTCCAGTGTGGTGACGTCCGCCAAGCGCGGTTACCTTC
>CAZHDP010000479.1:0-2687 GCA_964531605.1 uncultured Burkholderiaceae bacterium
TCCAGTAGGTCGTCTCCGAGGCAGCGGGGGTCCGCTCGAGGTAGAGGGCGAAGGCGTCGGCCACCACCCCGGCTCGGCCTGCGGTCGAGCGGATGAGGTTCGTCACCGCGCTCGCCCGGCTGAGGCCGCCGTCGAGCTGGGCCTTCAGGAGGTCGACCTCGGCGTCGGTGCCGGGGCGCTTGGCGAGCGTCAGGTACAGGTAGGCGGCGTAGTCACGGTTCGTCCCGCCCGAGGTCCGGTACACCTCGTTCGACGACGCCAGGTTCACTCGGAGCGCCTCCGGGGTGGTGCCGGTGCCCAGGCGGTCGGCCCAGTACTGGAGCCCGCTCGGGTCCGGGCCGCGCTTCAGGTACGTCGAGTAGAGCCGCTGGACGACCACCCGGCGCGACTCGGAGCCTGTGATGAACGACTGCATCACCGAGCTCCGCGGGGTGCCGGCGTCGAGCTTGCGGCAGTGTCCGTTGTTGTTGCACATCTCCACGGCTTTGGCCAGGCCCTGCGCAGGGTCACGACCGGTGCCGGGGGCCGTGGTTTGCTCGGTCACGGGGTCGTTTTGCACATTCCATGCGCTCCAGTCCATCACGGGCTGCAAGGGAATCACCTTATAGCTGGGGGGGAAGCGCATCACACGCGTGTCGTCCATGCGCGGCACTGGGTGTGCAGGCGTGGGCACCATGCGGCCTGGACTGAGCAGGTTGAGGGGGTCCATCGCCTGCTTGATCTGAGCAAAGGCTTCGTTGATCTTGGGGCCAAATTGCCACTCGATCCACTCGCCCCGACACAAACCATCGCCATGCTCGCCGCTGTAGGCGCCTTTGTATTTGCGGACCAGGGCTGACGCCTCTTCGGCAATCGCACGCATCTTGGCAGCGCCACCGTTGGGCCCGCCCGTGCGCATGTCGAGGATGGGCCGCACGTGCAGCGTGCCCACCGAGGCATGGGCATACCAAGTGCCCTTGCTGCCGTATTTGCGAAACACCTGCGTCAGCCCATCGGTGTACTCGGCCAGGTGCTCCAGCGGCACGGCGCAATCTTCGATGAAGCTCACCGGTTTGCCATCGCCTTTGAGGCTCATCATGATGTTGAGACCAGCTTTGCGCACTTCCCACAGGTTCTTTTGGGGGGCATCGTCCACCATCTCGACCACGCTGCCAGGCAGGCCGAGGTCACCCATCAGCTCGACCAGCTCACGCATTTTGGGCAACAGATCGGCCTTGGCCGCGCCTGAAAACTCCACCAGCAACACCGCTTCGGGCATGCCTCCGTTGATGTGGGGTGAGAGCGCCGTGCGGATGGTGGGCGCGAACGCCGGGTTTTGCAGCGCCAACTCGATCATGGTGCGGTCAACCAACTCCACCGCCGACAGCGTGGCCCCGCCCATCTTGACGATGTGCTGGGCGCTGTCCATCGCCTTGTAAAACGTGGGGAAGTTCACCACGCCCAACACCTTGGTGCGCGGCAATTCGCTCAATCGCAAGGTCAGCGATTCGGTCAACGCCAAAGTGCCTTCGCTGCCAATCAGCAGGTGCGCCAGGTTGACGCTGCCGTCTGTGGTGTAGGGCTTGACGTTTTGGTTGTGAAAGATGTCCAGGTTGTAGCCCGCCACCCGCCGCAACACCTTGGGCCACTGGGCGTCGATCTCGGGGCGCAGGGCTTGGGCCAGTTGCTGCACGTGCTCGCCGATCTGTCGGACCGCACCGGTGGCCTGGTCGAACCGGCCGAAATCCAGCAGGCGACCATCCGACGTCCAGGCCTTGGCGCCCAACACGTTGTGCACCATGTTGCCGTAGGCGATGCTGCGGCTGCCGCACGAGTTGTTGCCCGCCATGCCACCCAAGGTGGCCTGCGCGCTGGTGGACACGTCCACGGGGTACCACAGGCCAGTCGATTTGAGAGCAGCGTTCAAGTGGTCCAGCACGATGCCGGGCTCGACTTCGACGGTGCGGTTCGCTGCGTCGATGTGGATCACCTTGCGGCGGTACTTGCTGTAGTCGATCACCAGACCCGCGCCCACCGTTTGCCCGCACTGGCTGGTGCCACCGCCTCGCGGCACGATGGGCACTTGGAGGTCGCGGCAAATGTCCAACGCCACTTTCACGTCATCGGCACTTTGGGGCACCAGCACGCCCACGGGCATGACCTGGTAGATTGACGCGTCAGTGGCATACCGCCCCCGGTCTGCGGGTGCGAACAGCACCTCACCTTGCGTTTCAGCGCGCAAACGTGAGGCCAACTGGCCAGCCACTTCGTTGTGGGCGGTCGACACGTTGTGGTAAGCGGCAGCAGGATCAGTGGGGACTCGGGCGTTCATGGTTCAGGGCTTCTTCAGTGAGAGGCAAGGTTGTCGGACTGATGGGCAGATTGAGCGGCGGACTGCGCAGCACGCAATTGCTCGATCACCACATCGCGTTTGTTGTAGAGGTGTTGCAGCAACACGGTCCGCATGGCCGCGCTGTCACGGGCGCTGAGCGCACTCACCATCTGTTCGTGCTCCTGCACCGCAGCTTTCCACTTTTCGCCGTCTTGGTTGGAGCGAAAGCGCAAAGCCTGCAAGCGGGCGTTCACCTGCCGGTAAGTGGCGCTCAGCACCGGGTTGCGCGCAGCGGCGTTGATGGCCGCGTGGATGAGCGCGTTCAAACGGTAGTAGTTCGACAAGTCCGCCCGGGTGTAGGCCGCCATCATTTCAA
>CAZHDP010000480.1:0-855 GCA_964531605.1 uncultured Burkholderiaceae bacterium
GAATGTTGATGTTGTTGCCCAAGCAGCCTGCCAACAGCCCACCCTGGGTGCCCGAACTGCCCGAGCCCACGACCACCCGGTCGACCTGGACGCCCTGCTCAAACCACTGCATCTGCAACTCTTGGGCGCAGGCCACATAGCCCAAGCCGCCCAAGGCGTTCGATCCTCCGCCGGGGATGATGTAGCCCTGCCGTCCCTCGGCCTTCAAGGCGTCTGCCACCTGCTGCATCGCCTGCGCCATGTTGGTCCCGGCAGGCACCACCGTTAACGCCTCAACGCCCATCAAACGGAACATGAAATGGTTGCCACTGGCGGCTTCGTTGAAACTGCCCGCCACACGCTCTTCAATGACAAAGCGACACTTCAAGCCCTCCTTGACGGCCGCGGCAAGCGTGATGCGGCAATGGTTGGACTGGGGTGCACCACAGGTGATCAAGGTGTCAGCCCCCTGCGCCAGCGCATCAGCGACCAAAAACTCAAGCTTGCGCGTCTTGTTCCCGCCTGGGAACAGGCCGAGCATGTCGTCTCGCTTGATCCAGACCTCGGGCCCTCGACCACCAGGACAACTGCTGGCCAGCGCCGCAGAGAAACGTGGCAGGGACTCCAGCGGCGTGGCATAAGCCGTGTAGCGACGGCGGGGAAAGCGCGACAAATCCATGCGACAACTCCTGAGAAACAAATGAGACGGTGACACCAAGATGCCGTTATACCGCCCCCAGACGGGGCCTCAATCGAAATACGGCGTCACAACCTTCCAGCGCCCGTCCTGGATTTGAGACATCCGGGTCGCGCTCGCCCCCAGGCGTTTGGCAGGTGAAAAACTCATCTCCGTGCTGCCAAACATGTCGGCGGGCA
>CAZHDP010000480.1:865-2680 GCA_964531605.1 uncultured Burkholderiaceae bacterium
CCTTGATGAACGCATCCGTCGTTAAATTCGCGCCAGCCTTGGAGGCCGCTTTGGCGAACACATCCACCGCGTTGTAGCCATAGATCGAGTACACCGAAGGTTCATCGCCAAATTTTGTCTGGTACTTGGTCGCCCAAAACCGAATCGGCTGAGAGGCCTCATCGGTGTAGGGGTGCTGTGAAAACATCGTCACATACAAACCATTCATCGCTGGCCCGCCCAGCTTGTGGATCAGGTCGGTGTAGGCCGCACCCGATGCCAAGAACGTCGGGTTGTAGTTCATGCGCCGAGCGGTGGCGATGGCGCCGATGGTTTCGCGGATGATGGTGCCCAACACCACCAAATCACACTGGCTGGCCGACAGCTTCTGGATCTGGCTGGAAAAATCCGTGGCCCCCCGCTTGTAGGTGGTTTTTTCTGCCATCGTCATGGCGATGGACTTCAACCCGTCTTCCGCGCCCTTTTGCACCTCAAGGCCATAGTCATCGTCTTGGTAAAGGCTGCACACCTTCTTCAGGCCCTTCTCTTTGACCAAGCGAGGCACAGCGCGGCGCAAGCCGTCATAGTAGGTCGGTGCAAACGCATACTTGAGCCGTTCGTCCGGCGCTTCGAACATCTCGCGCCCTGCCGATACAGGAAAGAAACTGATCACGTTTTTGGGGAACAGCACCGGAAAGGTCGCGATGTTCTGGGCCGTGCCAATGTGCGCCACCATCGCAAAAATTTTGTCCTGATTGACCAGTTTTTGCGCAGCCAACACGGCCTTTTTGGGATCGTAGGCCGAGTCCTCCACCTTCAACACGAGCTTGCGGCCTTGGATGCCGCCCTGCTCATTCAACTCATCCACCCGCAAGGCCATGCCCTGTCGAACCTGCTTGCCAAACGCGGCTATCGGCCCCGACAAATCCTGAATGGTGCCGATCACGATCTCGTTTTTGCTCACGCCTTGGCTTTGCGCCCAAACACTGGCAGTGGCCGAAAGGGCCACCAGCACTGCCGTTATCTTGTTCAACATGGTCTGTCTCCTGGGTGGATTGAAGGTCACAAAACTTCAGCGTGGGGCCATGCGGATGCCACCGTCAAGACGCACGCTCTCGGCATTGAAGTAGCCCGTGGTGATCATCATTTCAGCCAACTTGGCATACTCATCGGGCTGTCCTAACCGCTTCGGGAAGGGCACCGATGCGGCCAAGCCCGCTTTCACTGCTTCAGGCGCGCGCTGCAGCAGTGGCGTGTCAAAAATGCCCGGCAAGATGGTGTTGACGCGGATGCCATCGTTCATCAAGTCCCGGGCGATGGGCAAGGTCATGCCCACAATGCCGGCCTTGGACGCAGCATAAGCACACTGTCCCATCTGGCCGTCTTGCGCCGCGACCGATGCGGTGTTGACGATGGCGCCCCGCTCACCGTCTTGCAGCATCGGCAGGGTCAACATGCCCGCAGCAGACTTGGCAATGCATCGGAACGTGCCCACCAGGTTGATCTGAATGATGCGGTCAAACGTTTCCAGCGAATAGTGTTTGATCTCACCTGTTTGTTTGTCACGCCCAGCGGTTTTACCAGCGCTGCCAGTACCCGCACAGTTCACTAAAATGCGCTCTTGGCCATGGGCCGCACGGGCTTTGACAAATCCGGCGTCCACCTGCGCCTCGTTCGTCACATCCACTTTGCAAAACACCCCCCCGATTTCTGCAGCAAGCGCGGTGCCCGCCTCTTCGTTGAAGTCAAACAGCGCCACTTTGACGCCGTGGCTGGCCAGTCGACGCGCAGTGGCCGCGCCGAGCCCAGAGGCGCCACCGGTGATGACCGCTGCAA
>CAZHDP010000481.1:0-2678 GCA_964531605.1 uncultured Burkholderiaceae bacterium
AAACAGGCCATGTGAAGCCGCTGCCTGGCATCAAGGTCACCGCCGTGCAAGCCGAGCACTCATCGCTGTTGGTGCACAAGAACCCGACCACCGACAAGCTTGAATCGCACCCGGCAGGCGAAGCCATGGGTTACATCATCGAGCTCGAAAACGGCTTCAAAATTTGGCACATGGGTGACACGGGCCTGTTTTCAGACATGAAGTTCATCAGTGAGTATTACAAACCCAACCTGGTCCTGATGCCGATCGGTGGCAACTTCACCATGGGACCAGAAGATGCGGCCTTTGCGGCGCGCACCTGGATCAACCCACCAACGGTGATCCCTATCCACTACAACTCCAACCCCTTGACGCCCGGCACACTGGCCGAGTTTGAAGCGGCCATGAAAGGCAGCACGATCAAGATCGTGCCCATGAAAGAAGGACAAACCGTCGAGTTTTAAACAGACGGGGCTGCGGCGGCGTTGCGCACGGTGTTGCGCAACACCCCCACGCCTTCAATGTCAATCTCAATCACATCGCCATCCACCATCCACACAGGTGGTTTTCTGGCATAGCCCACACCGGCCGGTGTGCCCATGACGATCACATCGCCAGGCTCCAGCGTCATGCAGGCAGACATCATCGCAATGGTGGGGGCAACATGAAACACCATGTCGGTGGTCGAAGCGCTCTGCATGACACGGCCATTCAAGCGTGACTCGATGTGCAGGCCCTTGCACCCTGGCGGCAACTCATCTGCCGTGGCCAAATGGGGGCCGAAGCCTCCGGTTTGGTCAAAATTTTTGCCCACGGTCCATTGCGTTGTCTTGCGCTGGTAATCACGGAACGTCGCGTCGTTGAAACACGCATAGCCGAACACGTGAGACAACGCGTCCTCTTCGCTGACGTTGCGTGCGGTTTTGCCGATCACCAACGCCAACTCAGCCTCGTAGTCCAGCGACGTTGAGATGGCCGGAATGGGAATGGCTTTGCCATGGGCCAGCAACGAAGACGGGCCACGGAAAAAGATGGTGGGGTAATCTGCAACCTTGTTGCCCCCTTCCGCGGCGTGATCGTGGTAGTTCACCCCCAAGCAAATGATCTTGCTGGGGCGAGGCACACAGGGCAACAGGTCAAGCGACGCCAGCGGCAACGCTGACTGGCCTTCGGCACGCCGCGCGATGGCAGCCAGCGCACCGTCTTGCACACTGACCAACGCCACAAATTCAGAGATGGTGGCGGGTGCGGCATCCATGCACAAACGCACATCGACCACACCGGCCGCCGTGAGCACGCCGTAGCGGTCGGCACCGTCTGCGCGGTAACTGATGAATTTCATCGTTCAAACACTTTCACAAAAAGTCTCGACGCAGGCGGCCTTCAGCCCCTGTCAGGCGGATTCCACCCGATTTCGGCCTCTGGATTTGGCAAGGTACATGGCGTTGTCAGCCACTTTGAGCAACTCTTCCAAAGACCCTCGCCCGGCAGAGCAGGCGATGCCCACGCTCACGGTGAAACGAACCTGAAGCACGCTGCTGGCGATGGACACACGCGTGGCCGAAATGGCGGTACGGATGCGCTCCGCGACCACACGGGCTGCAGAGGGGGACGTGTCTGGCAACAGCACCATGAACTCCTCGCCACCAAAACGCCCCAACAAATCCTCACGCCGCAAACAAGACCGGGCCACCTCGACAAACTTGCGCAACACGGTGTCGCCAGCGGGGTGTCCATAGCGGTCGTTGACCTGCTTGAAATAATCCAGATCGACCACCAGCAAGGCAATCGGGCGCTCCATGCGCAACGCACGGCTGATTTCTGATTCGGCCAAACTGAGAAACCCACGCCGGGAATACGCCCCCGTCAAGGCGTCGTGGCTGACCAGGTACTCCAGCTCGTCCTTCAAGCGGTCAAAGGCCATGAGCAGCAGACCGGTGCCAAACACGATGACCAAGATCGGGAACAAGACCACAATGAACTGGTTGATCGTCGCCGGTATTTGGGGCGCCACCTCAGGGCGGTACACCAAAGCCCAACCGCCACGAAGCGCCCACACCAGCGTGATCAAGAACACAAACAAGCCGGTGTAAATTTTGCTGAACCGCCAGCGCGGCTCATCCGCCCGGCCCTGAACAATCAGCCACAGGGTCGGCACGAACAACATCACGTTGGTGAAGCTGACAAACCCCACACGCAGCCACAACGAAGGTGAAATGAACAACAGGTAGACCATGGCCACGACATTCACAGCCACGGGCAGCCAAATCAGCCTCTGGGATGGCCTTTTGCGCTGGAAATGGGCCATGCCGTTGTAGATCGACACCAGGCCTACCTGGGTCAACAAGGCCATGAGCAGCAGGGTGACAGGCTCGGCCACCCAGTCGCGGCTGCAAGCCACAAGCATCGCCAACCCGATGAGGGCACTGCCCCAACTCCACTGCTGAATGCCTGGAATGTTGGCCGGGAAGCTGCGGGCCTGGAAATGAAGAACGCCAGCCATCAGCAGCGCAGAAATCGCCGCGCTCAGTAGCATTCGCAAATCAAGTTCCATGTCGCGCTAACCAGACCTTCTGAAATAGAAAAAGGGGCCGCGAGCCCCTCGGATCCGTCGAGTCTAACCGTCTTGCCGCAACTTTGCAGGCGTCAGGTCAGATCAACTGCACGCCCGTTTTAGACTGCAATATTTCGCGGGTCAC
>CAZHDP010000482.1:0-2661 GCA_964531605.1 uncultured Burkholderiaceae bacterium
TGGGAATCGAGGCAAGCGTGCTCAGGCGCTGGGTCAACCAGGAACGTGAAGGCGTTCTGGACATGCGGCCGAACCAGCCCAGCAGCAGCGAAGCGGCCACGGAGGTCGAGCGACTCCAGCGGGAACTGCGTCGCGTCACGATGGAGCGTGACATCCTAAAAAAAGCGCTCGGCTAACTTTCACAAACTCTTGTTGGTCACCGCCGCATCGCTCTGTTTGGGGGGTGGCCCGTCCCTTGTGTACGCCGCCAGCGCCGAGGATCTTGACAAGGATGCGCAGCAGGCACTTCAAGCGTTGTACAAAATCAACCCGACCGCAGAGACGATTTCACGCAGTGCCAAGGCCATGCTGGTGTTCCCCAAAATCATCAAGGCTGGTTTGGTGTTTGGCGGCAGTTACGGGGAGGGTGTGTTGATGACCAAATCGCGCGCCAGTGTCGGCATAACGTCCATGACCCAAGACAACCGTGACGCCGCTTACAAGCTCTTTGGGGGATACCAATTGAACCGCAATCTGGCATTGGAGGCCGGTTACTTTGACCTGGGCAATTTTGGCTTTGTCGCCAACACGTCACCGCCCGGTACGGTCAGTGGCCGCGCGCGGTTGCGGGGTGTGAACTTGGACCTGGTGGGCACCATTCCCTTGACTGACCGCTTTGCGGCACTCGCCCGGTTGGGCGCACAGCATGCTAGTACACGCGATACGTTCACCGGTATCCACAACCAAAGTGTTCGCTGTGCAGCGTTGCCGCCCGATGACCGGGAAGATTGCCAGCGCCGCATGAGCGGGCAGGGCACCACCAAAGGCAGCGCCGAGTCCGGAGGGATTTACCGCGAGCTGACGCGGTCATTGCCGCCTGAAAAACCCTGAGGCCGTGGCGCAGGCGACAGCAGCAAGGGCTGTCGTTCACTATGATGGCGTTCCATGAATTCATCATCGACCTTGCCTGTGAATCTGGCACCCCTGCGCGACTTTGTCCAGCAACTTGCCGTGTTGCTGGACAAGCAGCTCCCGGAATCTGAAATTCTGGACCAAGGAGGCAAGTTGCTTGCCACTTTGGTCTCGAAGGACGGCTGGTTGCCAGAGGCTTATGCTCAACCAGACCCACACCGTTACCAGCAATATTTGCTGTACGCCGATGCGCGGGAACGCTTCTCTGTGGTCAGCTTTGTGTGGGGCGCGGGTCAATCGACGCCCATCCATGACCACACGGTCTGGGGCTTGATTGGCATGTTGCGAGGCGCTGAAACGGCCCAACCTTTCGCACAAACGCAAGATGGACGTTGGCAGCCAGAAGGGGCGTTGCAAACACTGTTGCCAGGACAGGTTGAAGCGGTATCACCCCGTGTAGGTGATGTGCACCTGGTGCGCAATGCCTTGGCTGATCAAACCTCTATCAGCATCCATGTCTACGGTGCCAACATTGGCGCTGTTCAGCGCTCCGTGTACTTGCCTGATGGCACGCGCAAGCCTTTTGTCTCTGGCTACAGCAACACCACCTTGCCGAACCTGTGGGACCGCTCCCAAGAACTGAACGCCACTTTGCGCGCCACAACCTGACACATCATGACCCAACCACTGCCTTTGAAATCGTTCCAAGATGTGCGCGCGGCGTTGCTGGCCCGGCATGAAATTGCGTTGCTGGTTGTCCGCGAGGAAGATCCCTTTGCACAAGCGCACCCGCTGTTTGCGGCCAACCTTCCCATGGGTCGAATCGAGCTGGACGCATGGACACGGATTCCCCGTTTGAGCACCACTGTCGTGGTGTACGACAACGGGGAAGGGCTGGCCGAGCGCGCTGCCCGTACGCTGCAACGCATGGGTTACGTTGACGTGTCATTGCTGTCCGGTGGGTTGCAAGGTTGGCGGGATGCGGGGGGTGAAATTTTCATCGACGTGAACGTGCCCAGCAAGGCCTTTGGTGAGTTGGTCGAGTCGGTGCGGCACACGCCCTCGCTGTCGGCGCCAGAAGTCAAAGCGTTGATCGACAGCCAGGCCGATGTGGTGGTTTTGGATGCACGGCGGTTTGACGAATACAACACGATGAGCATTCCAACAGGCGTGAGCGTGCCTGGTGCAGAGTTGGTGTTGCGTGCCCGTGCGATGGCCCCGAACCCTGCCACGCGGATTGTGGTGAACTGTGCAGGACGCACCCGGAGCATCATCGGCACGCAATCGTTGGTGAATACAGGCATACCCAACCCAGTGTCCGCGCTGCGCAATGGGACCATCGGGTGGACGTTGGCCGGACAAACATTGGACCGCGGCGCCAACAGGCGCTTTGTTGCCGTCCCTGAAGACCAGCGTGTCGAGGCAGCACAGCGTGCCCGCACAGTGGCCGACAGGGCGGGTGTGCAACGTGCCTCCATGGCAGATTTGGCCCGCTTTGAAGCCGAGACTGGCAGAACCACCTACCGCTTCGATGTGCGCACTCCTGAGGAATTTGTTGCCGGTCATTTGCCAGGCTTTCGCAGTGCGCCGGGGGGTCAGTTGGTGCAAGAGTCTGACCACAGCGCACCCGTCAGAGGGGCGCGCATTGTGCTGGTGGACGACGATGGCGTGCGGGCTGACATGACCGCCTCTTGGTTGGCTCAAATGGCCTGGGATGTGTGGGTGTTGGACGGTGTCACCATCGACCAGTGGAGCGGGCGCGGCAATGTC
>CAZHDP010000483.1:0-2651 GCA_964531605.1 uncultured Burkholderiaceae bacterium
ACCTGGAAGCCAATGGCGTGCCCATCATCGGCACCAGCCCCGACATGATCGACGCAGCGGAAGACCGTGAGCGCTTCTCAGCCTTGCTGCGCGAACTCAACCTCAAGCAGCCGCCCAATGCCACGGCACGTACCGAAGCGGAAGCGCTTGAGAAAGCTGCCACGCTGGGTTATCCGCTGGTGGTGCGCCCCAGTTACGTGCTGGGTGGCCGCGCGATGGAAATCGTCCACGAGCAGCGTGACCTTGAGCGCTACATGCGCGAAGCGGTCAAAGTCTCTAACGACTCCCCCGTGTTGCTGGACCGTTTTTTGAACGACGCCATCGAATGCGATGTGGATTGCCTGCGCGACCCAGATGGCAAGACCTTCATTGGCGGCGTGATGGAACACATCGAGCAAGCCGGTGTTCACAGCGGCGACTCCGCCTGCTCTTTGCCACCTTACAGCCTGAGTGCGGAGACGGTGGACGAAATCAAACGGCAAACCAAAGCCATGGCCGCGTCGTTGAACGTTGTGGGTTTGATGAACGTTCAGTTCGCCATCCAAAACATCGATGGCAAAGACGTGATTTACGTGTTGGAAGTGAACCCCCGCGCCAGCCGTACCGTGCCGTTCGTGTCCAAGGCCACAGGCATTCAGCTGGCCAAGGTGGCCGCGCGTTGCATGGCCGGTCAAACACTGGCCTCACAAGGCATCTTGAACGAAGTCACACCGCCTTACTTCAGTGTCAAAGAAGCGGTGTTCCCCTTCGTGAAATTCCCAGGTGTTGACACCATCTTGGGGCCTGAGATGAAGTCCACCGGCGAAGTCATGGGTGTGGGTAAAACCTTTGGTGAAGCCTTCGTGAAGAGCCAATTGGGTGCAGGCACCAAGTTGCCACGTCCCAAGAAAGCCGATGGCACGTCAGCAGGCAAGGCCTTCATCTCGGTCAAGAACAACGACAAGGCCCGTGCGGTTGAGGTTGCGCGAGGCTTGGTGGCGATGGGCTTTGACGTGGTGGCCACCAAAGGGACCGCTGCTGCGATTGCGGCAGCTGGTGTTGCGGTTCAGACCGTCAACAAAGTGACCGAAGGTCGCCCGCACATCGTGGACACGATCAAAAACAACGAGATTTGTTTGGTCATCAACACCGTGGAAGAGCGCCGCAACGCGATTGCCGATTCCCGCCACATCCGCACATCGGCCTTGTTGGCCCGTGTGACGACCTTCACCACCATCGCAGGGGCGGAAGCCGCTGTCGAGGGCATGAAGGCCATGGACAATCTGGGTGTGATTTCAGTTCAAGAGATGCATGCCCAGTTGACGGCCTGACGCACCCCTCATGACCTCGGGCAACGCAGCCCTTGGTGGTGCAGGCTCGATGGGTCTGCTGCGCTTGACGTCGTGCTGCTGGCAAACCCGCTTGCGTGGGGCCGGGCAGCACGTTAAATTTCGCGGCATGTCGTCCCCTTTGCATACCCCTGTCAGTGCAATGTCGGTCAGTGCACCGCCGGTGCGCCAGTGGTCGACCGATGCCGTCGTGGCGGCCGAGCGTCTTGATTACTGGGTAGGCGCCATCTGTGAAGCCTTTCTGGAGATGGACTGCGGCTCGCGCGAGGGGGCTGCTTTTTCGGGACAACTGACCAGTGTGGGTGTCGGCGCCCTCCATTTCAACCAAGTCATTGCCTCCAGCCAAGAGGTTTACCGCACGCCAGGTGCCATTGCCAGGGGGCAGCAGCATCCTTTTTACTTGATCACCCAAATGAGCCACGGCTGGCATGTGCGCCAGGGTGGGCATTTTGTGCAGCTTCGCCCGGGAGACGCTGTGCTGGTGGACTCTGCCCAGCGCTACGAGCTGCATTTTCCGCATGACGTTGCCTGTTTGTCGGTGCAGTTGCCTCGGTCTTGGGTTGGTCAGTGGTTGACCGAAGTGGACATTGCACAGCCTCGTGTGGTTCACCGTGACCAGGGATGGGGCCAGGCCTTGTCTGGTTTAGCGGTTCAACTGGGCCGCGACCCGGCGCTGGCTTTGGCGTATCCGTCGCACCTGTTGTGTGACCAGATGGGGGCGGCCTTGTCCGCTGTGCTGGAGCCTGTTGTTCCTCATGACGCGCCGACGGGTCTGTGGGGGCAGGTGCAAGCAGCCTTGCGCGACCGACTGAGCGTTCCAGGGTTGACTGCGTTGGACGTGGCCCAAGCGGTGGGTGTGTCCCTGCGTACATTGCACCGCTGCTTCACCGCGAACCACGCCAGCTTTGCTGCCAGCTTGCGAGTCCTTCGCATGTCGCAGGCCAAGGTGCTGATGGCCAATCGCAGCTTGGCACGGCTGTCGCTGGCAGAAATCGGCCTCAGGTGCGGCTATGCAGATGCCTCGCATTTCGCGCGTGATTTTCACCGTGCTGTTGGTTTGACGCCTGCGGTGTGGCGCAAACAATCCTTGAACTCTTGACCCGGCAGCATACGCCGCATCAGTTGAGAGGCCACATCGCTGGCACGCAGCGTCCATCTGGCTGGCACCCTGAGTCCATTCGCTGAAATTTTGCTGCTTAAGCTCCTGCTTTGAGCCCGACCCATAGGGGGCGTGCTGATGTCATCAATTTGATTTAAAGGAGACAACTGTGGCAGATACCTATGTTTTGGTTCATGGCGCATGGCATACCGGCGCAGAGATGG
>CAZHDP010000484.1:0-2644 GCA_964531605.1 uncultured Burkholderiaceae bacterium
GCGTTGATGCCCAATTCACGCGCGACCTTGCCCACCAACCACTGGCCCAATCGGACCTTGGTGGGCAGATCAGCGCCTTCGGATTCGAGGGGATGGAAGGGCAAACTGCCCATCAGCATCGCGACGTTGCCGTACAACGTGTCGGCACCGGCTTGCTGCAAGCGCACCCGGCCCAGAGGGACGTCCAACTCTTCAGCCACCAGCATCGGCAGGGCCGTGTGTACCCCCTGCCCCATCTCGCTGCGGGGCATGGCCATCACCACGCTGCCGTCCGAGGCCACCTTGATCCAACCATTGAACGCCACTTCGCCAGACTGCACCGCCATGAGGCCAGGCGCGCCCAGGCGCGAACGCGCAGGCATTGCGCCCCAACCGACGATCAACGCCCCAGAAACGCCCGCTGCGCTCAGTAACCAGGTTCTTCTTTTCATGCTGTTTTCTCCTGAGGAGCAACCTTGGCTTTGGCCATTTCGGCGGCAGCACGGTGGATGGCCGCCCGCACGCGTTGGTAAGTGCCACAACGGCAGATGTTGGTCATGGCCGCATCAATGTCGGCATCACTGGGCTGAGGGTTGGCCGCCAGCAACGCCGACGCAGCCATCAGCATGCCGCTTTGGCAGTACCCACACTGGGGCACCTGCTCTGCCAGCCACGCCTGCTGCAGCGGGTGCAACAGGTCTGCCTGACCCAGGCTTTCGATGGTGCGAACCGCCTTGCCCTCGGCAAAAGACGCCGGTGTGACGCAAGAGCGCATGGCCTGCCCCTCCACATGCACGGTGCACGCCCCACACGCAGCCACACCACAACCAAATTTGGTGCCCGTGAGGTTCAAGGCATCGCGCAGTACCCACAAGAGGGGCATGTTGGGGTCAACATCCACCTGGGTGGATTGACCGTTCACGTTGAGTTGCATGCAAGGCTCCAGAGTTCTGAGGGCACTATACCGAGGATAATCCGCGGTTACTCCGAGATATATGGCACTCATTACCCTGCTCAACGCACAGTTGGCCTTTGGCCACGTCCCCTTGCTCGACCACACGGATTTCGCCCTGGAATCCAACGAACGCGTGGGCCTGATCGGTCGCAACGGCGCGGGCAAGTCCTCCATGCTCAAAATTTTGGGAGGCATGGAAAAAATCGACGACGGTCAATTGCAATTCCAGCAAAACCTGCGCATTGCCTACGTGGCCCAAGAACCCCTGTTGGACCCTCAAGCCACGGTGTTTGAAGCCGTCAGTGCCGGGGTGGCCGCGGTGATCGGGTGGATCGACCAGTACTCCCTGGGTGAGGGTGACCTCGACGCCCTGCAGGACGCGATTGAAGCCCAAGACGGCTGGAATTGGGAACAGCGGGTGGAAGAAACCCTGCACCGCCTGCATTTGGACCGCGATTCGCTGATCGGCTCGCTGTCGGGCGGCACCAAAAAGCGCGTCGCCCTGGGCCAGGCCCTGGTCAGCCGTCCTGAAGTGCTGCTGCTCGACGAGCCCACCAACCACCTGGACATGGATTCCATCGAGTGGCTGGAGGAACTGTTGATCGGCTTCAAGGGCAGCGTGGTGACCATCACCCACGACCGCTCCTTTTTGGACCGGGTCGCCACACGCATCGTCGAGCTGGACCGCGGCATCTTGCGCTCTTACCCTGGCAACTTCGCTCAGTTTGTGTTCCAGAAAGAGGAGCAGCTGGCCCAAGAAGCGGTGATCACAGCCAAGGCAGACAAGCTGTTGGCCCAAGAAGAAGTGTGGGTGCGCAAAGGCGTGGAAGCACGCCGCACGCGAAGCCAAAGCCGCATCGTCAGGTTGGAAGCACTGCGGGCATCGCGCGCTGCACGCCGCGACGCCTTGGGCAGCGTGAAGCTGGATTTGGCGACGGGCGCGTCCACGGGCAAGATCGTGGCCGAGTTGACCGAGGTCAGCAAAAGCTTTGGCGAAGGCCCAAGCCGCAAGGACATCGTGCGCAACTTCACTGGCACGATCCTGCGCGGTGACAAAGTTGGCCTGATTGGCCCCAACGGCGCGGGCAAAACCACGCTGCTGAAACTCATTTTGGGTGAGTTGCAGGCAGACAGCGGCAAAGTTCGCCAAGGGGCGAATTTGCAGGTGGCGTATTTTGACCAGATGCGCGACACGCTGGACCTGGACGCGACGCTGGAGGACTTCATCAGTCCCGGCAGCGAGTGGATCGAAATCGGTACCCAACGCAAACACGTCAAAAGCTACCTGAGCGACTTTTTGTTCTCGCCTGCGCGGGCCAACTCACCCGTGCGTTCGCTGTCGGGTGGCGAGCGCAACCGCCTGCTGCTGGCGCGCCTGTTTGCACGCCCCGCCAACGTGCTGGTGCTGGACGAGCCCACCAACGACCTGGACATTGACACGCTGGAATTGCTGGAAGACTTGCTGCAAAACTACGATGGCACAGTGTTTTTGGTCAGCCACGACCGCAGCTTTTTGGACAACGTGGTGACCAGCACCCTGGTGTGCGAGGGCGATGGCAACTGGCGCGAATACGAGGGTTCAGTGCAGGATTGGTTGACCCAATCGAAGCGTGCCCGAGAAATACAGGCCGCTACCAATTCCATAGCAGCCAGGGCCGCCCCTGTTGCCCAAACCATCAGTTTTAGTACCAAAGCGACCAGTGAGCCAGC
>CAZHDP010000485.1:0-2642 GCA_964531605.1 uncultured Burkholderiaceae bacterium
CCTCAGGCCTCATGCTTTCGCAATTGCTGCACCTCAAAGGCATCGACAACATCGTGCTGGAGCGCCAAAGTCGCGACTACGTGCTCAGCCGTATCCGCGCGGGGGTGTTGGAGCATGGTTTTGCCAAGCTGATGCGCGAAGCACAGTGCGGCGAGCGCATGGACAAAGAGGGTGAAATCCATGACGGCTTTTTCATTGCCCATGACGGCAAGCTTGACCGTGTTGACCTGCACAAGCACAGTGGCGGCAATTCGGTGATGGTGTATGGCCAGACCGAATTGACCCGCGACCTGTACGAAGCCCGTGATCGCATGAAGGGCGTGGTGATCCACAATGCCGAAGATGTGCAACCGCACGACCTCAAAAGCGACAAGCCCTACGTCACCTATGTGAAGGATGGTGTGTCTGTCCGCGTGGACTGCGACTTCGTCATTGGAGCCGACGGCTTTCACGGCGTGAGCCGCAAGTCGATCCCACAAGATGTGCTGAAAGAGTACGAGAAGGTCTATCCCTTTGGGTGGTTGGGCGTGCTGTCGCGCACCAAACCTGTGTCGCCCGAACTCATTTACGCCAAGCACGAGCGGGGTTTTGCCTTGTGTTCGTTGCGCTCGCAAGTCTTGAGCCGCTACTACATCCAAGTGCCTTTGACCGACAAGGTGGAAGATTGGTCTGACGAAGCGTTCTGGGACGAACTCAAACGCCGCTTGCCCAAAGAGGTGGCTGACAAACTGATCACTGGCGAATCCATTGAAAAGTCAATCGCACCGCTGCGTTCGTTCGTCGCAGAACCCATGCGCTACGGCAACCTGTTCTTGGCCGGCGATGCCGCTCATATCGTGCCTCCCACAGGTGCACGGGGTTTGAACAGTGCAGCGTCTGACATTTATTACCTGTACCACGCCTTGATCGCCCATTACCAGAGGGGTGACAGTGCGGGGTTGGAGGGCTACTCCGCCAAGGCATTGGCGCGGGTGTGGAAGGCGCAACGCTTCTCTTGGTGGATGACCTCGATGCTGCATTCCTTTCCAGCCTCCATTGAATACGACCAGCAACTTCAACGCGTGGAAATGGAGTACCTGTTCTCGTCGGAAGCTGCGCAGCGTTCGTTGGCTGAAAACTACGTTGGCCTGCCGTTTTAAGCGGTTTCGCGCCGGGGCCTTACCTTGAGAGGAAGGCCAACAGATGGTGCAGGACTTGACCGGGTTGCTCTTGTTGTACCCAGTGGCCTGCGCCATCAATCAAGTGCACGCCGGTCAGGTTGGAGCACACGGTGGACTGCATTTTCATGAAGGCACCAGGCGTCTGGTGGACGCCCCAGTCACTGGCGCCAGCGATGAAGCAGGTCGGTACGTTCAGTGTTTGACCTGCGAACAACTGTAGCCATGCCACGCAGGAGGCGTCGGTACCGCACCGGTACCAGTTCAGGCCGCCTTGAAAGCCGGTTGCCTCGAAGGTGCGTGCGTACACATTGAGTTCATCGTCGCTCAGCCAAGCTAAACGCTGAACCTGTTCTGGGTCTGGGCAATGAGGGCGAACCGCCTCAGGCATGGTCGCGTCCTGCGGCATCACATAGTAGTCGGGCAGCACAGCGAGCGCGTCCGCGCTGAACGCTGGCAAGGCATGCGGCGCGTTGTCCGGCCAGTCGGCACTTTTCACGTGGTAATAGGCCCGCAAAAATGCGGCCAACCCTTCCGGGCAGGTGCGCATGTCTTTGTCCGCATGGCGGGTGGCGTAGTACCACTGGTAATGTTTGCGGGGTGGGTTCAGTTGGGCCAACGCCTGCATCACGCCTTCAGTGATGGAGAAGGCTGAAGGCATGGGCACATCGACGTCTTTGCGCATGGGCAGTGCGGGAGAGCCCGTGAATGGCGCACTCATCAAGGCCACTGACTTGAACACGTCTGGCCGTGTCAGCCCACACCATCCGGCGACCGGTGCACCGAAATCGTGGCCAATCACCGCGTGAACTTCGGTCAAACCCAACGCCGCTAGCAAGGCCAACATGTCGCGCACCAAATTGAGCAGGTGAAACGGCATGATCGGGGCGTCGTAGTCCTTGCGCCAACCCGTGGTGCCCCCGTAGCCGCGCTGGTCAGGCGCAATCACGTGAAAGCCCGCTTGTGCCAGCGGAAGCATCACCTTGCGCCAGCTGTAGGCCAGCTCGGGGAACCCATGCAGCAGCAACAGCACCGGACGGGGAGCAGGGTCCGAAACGGTCGGGTGACCCGCCTCCAGCACATGCATGGTCAGCCCGTTTACGTCAGGCACCCGTCGCGAGCGGATACCTTGCGGCAAAGGAAAGAGGGATGTCGACAGCGGGTTGGGGGCGGTAGGCATGGCGGCGGATGTTGACCGGCCTTCAGCGGGGGCGGTACATTTTGAAGAGGTTTTCTGGACCGACGGTGAAGTAGTCAGCGGGCCCACCGCCACGCATCACGTGCTCTGCCGCAGCGGTGTCATAGATGCCGTTGTTCAGCAGGCGTTTGTCGATGTAGACGCCAACCACCTCACCCAAAATCAGCCAGGTATTGATCGGCTCGCCCTTCAAATCCTTGAATTGTTGGACGCTGGTGCTGCGGCACTCGAACGTCACAGGGCTGCCCTGTACACGTGGCACATTGATCAGGCGCGAGGGCAGGGGG
>CAZHDP010000486.1:0-536 GCA_964531605.1 uncultured Burkholderiaceae bacterium
TTAAGAAATCGACCCTCGGCATTGAGCACCCAATAACCGTCTTTGGTACTGGCAATGCCTTTTTCAGCACGCCTGGCGCGTTGGCTCAGCCGGAGCACAAAGGGCAAGATCAGCATCACAACGGCCATGCTGACCAGGCTGGCGATACCGGCAGAGGCCACCCAGTCCAGTACCTGACCGTTGGACAACGAGAGAAGCAGCGTCACCAGCAGCAACTGCGCCACAAACACCATCAACCCGACGGCCACCACGGTCATCAGTTGGGTTCGGTGAAGCCTGATCCAATTCATCAATTTCTCAAAACCGCCGTTCATCGTGTCAAGAGGGATCATCCATCTTGATTTTCGAATTGAAGCCTATTGTGTGTATTTTTTTGTAATTAAATCATTATTTTTCAAAACCAATGCACATTTGGTATTTTTCACATGGGCGCGGTAGCATTTGCAAAAATACCCGCTGAAAGCCGTGGTTTTCAGCACTGCGCACCACAGGAATGGATCCCATGAAGCCGACAACACGCCACCCTCAATGGATCA
>CAZHDP010000486.1:546-2619 GCA_964531605.1 uncultured Burkholderiaceae bacterium
CCTCGCTGTGGGCCTGCTCACCGCCTGCGCGAGCACCACCAAAGACACCGTCACGGGGGGGCACCGCTCCCAATTGCTGCTGGTGTCAGCCGAATCGGTGAACCAGGCCTCGCTGAAGTACTACGCCGAACAAAATGCAGAGGCACGCAGCAAGGGTGAGTTGATCACCGCTGGCGCCGAATACAACCGGGTGTACGCGATCATGCAACGCATGGTGCCGCAGGTGAGCGTGTTTCGCGACGACGCCCGCCAATGGAAGTGGGAACTGGTGCTGATCAATGAAGACACCGTCAACGCCCACGTCATGGCCGGAGGCAAGATCACGTTCTACACCGGCCTGATCCGCAAACTCAACCTGAACGACGACGAGATCGCCGCGGTGATGGGCCATGAAATTGCCCACGCCTTGCGCGAGCACACCCGCGAAAAAATGTCGCAGCAACAGGCCGCCGGTTTGGTGCTGGCGGTGGGCGGTGCTGCCCTGGGCGCAGGCGCAGGCGCCATGCAGGCGGCGGGTCTCGCCAAACAAATTGCCCTGGACTTGCCGTTTTCACGCGGCATGGAATCGGAGGCCGATCAGTACGGGTTGGAATTGTCTGCGCGGGCTGGCTACAACCCGCAAGCTGCCATCACCTTGTGGGACAAGATGGCGCGACTCGGTGGTGGCAGTGGGCCGGGCTTTCTGTCCACACACCCTGCCCCCGGTGATCGCAAGGCCACCCTGACTGATTTGCAACCCAAGGTGTTGCCGCTGTACGAAGCGGCCTTGAAAAGCCGTCGCTGACAGCCTAGTCTGACAAGTGTTGCGACACGTGTTGTAACTGTTGTGCGCTTTCAAACACCCTGTTGGTACCTGACACGGGATCGGTGAATTCGAGCCCCTTGGCCAGCAACTGCAGGGGCAAGCTGTGGTCGGGTGCCGCCCCCAGCGGTAACTCGGGGTGCAATTCGGGATAGATGCGGTCGTTCAAGATCGGCTGACCACGGCTGGCCAATTGCACGCGCAGTTGGTGGCGCTGACCGGTGTGGGGCCTCAATCGGTAGTGCGCCCAGGTGCCGCCATGCCGCAGCAATTCAACATGGGTCTCGGCATTGGCTAACCCGGGCACCTCTTGCATCACCATGAACGAATCACTGGGTGCCAGACGGCTGAGCAACGTGGCCGGCAATGACTGGCAAGGCTGCGCGTGCGTCACCGCCTCGTAGTGTTTGCGCACTTGCCGCTGCCGAAAAAGTTGCACGTAAGCCGCCCTTGAAGCCGGGTTGAGCGAGAACAACACCAAGCCGGCGGTGTCCTGGTCGATACGGTGCACAGGCACCATGTCGTCCAGGCCAAAGCGGCGTTTGAGTCGGACCAACAGGGTCTCTTGCAAGTAGCGGCCCGAGGGCACGACAGGTAAAAAATGTGGCTTGTCGGCCACCAGGATGTGGTCATCCTGGTACCGCACGGCCTCTTCAAACGGAATGCGCAGCTCTGTCTGCACTTGCCGAAAATAATGCACCTTGGTGTGTGCACGGTAAGCCTGATCGACGCCAAGGGGATGCCCATCCTGGTCCAGCACGTCCCCCGCCATGAAGCGTTGCACCCATTCGCTGCGCTCGATGCGGGTGAAGCGCTCAGCCAAAAAATCAAGCAGTGTCGGCCACGGCCCTGGTGGCAGGGCCACACAGCTTGCCCCCACGCCATCTCGCGACGGGATGCGCACCCTTGCCGACCGCTCGGAGGCACTCATGACAAGGGTTGATCCGGCGAGGTGTGCTGCGCAACAGCGACTTCTGAAGAGGCAAAGGCCTGGAGCGCTTCGGCCTCCAGCCGCTGGGCACGCTGCAAGCGCCATTCGGCATCGGGTTCGTCTTTGAACACGTCCTCCGCACGGGTGGTGGTTTCGTTCAGCTGGGTGTCTAACGCGATGCGGTTGTCAAACACAAAGCACTCGCCAGTCCAGTCTTTTTGGGCATCGGGCATGGCCTGAAAATAATTCAAAATGCCACCCTCCAGCTGGTAAACCTCCAAGCCGAGGGACTGCATCCAGGTGCTGGTCTTTTCGCAGCGGATGCCGCCGGTGCAGTACA
>CAZHDP010000487.1:0-1195 GCA_964531605.1 uncultured Burkholderiaceae bacterium
GTCGGCTCATGCTGCAGGTGATGCCCTGGGCCTTGAGCAGTTGCTGGAACTCGTCACTGGTGTACTGGCTACCCTGGTCCGAGTGGTGCATCAAGGCGCTGGGTTTGCCGCGCCGCCACAAGGCCATGAGCAAGGCGTCGCTGACCATCTTGGCCTGCATGGTGTCGCTCATGGACCAGCCCACGACACGGCGCGAGTACAGGTCCATGACTGCCGCCGCATACAGCCAACCTTCAGCCGTCCAGATGTAGGTGAAGTCTGCGGCCCACTTCTGGTTCGGGCCATCGGCCTGGAAGTCGCGTTGCAGGTGGTTCGGGGCAATGTGGTTCTCCAGCCGGCTGACATTGTCTGCGGGCAGCCGGCGCCGCTTGCGTCTGGCCTGCAGCTGGGCCTGGTGCATCAGCCGGGTCACCCGGTTGAGCCCACAACTCTCGCCCAGGGCTCGCAGGTCGTGCCAGACGCGCGGGCTGCCGTAGGTGCGGTCACTGAGCTCGAATCTCTCACGGATGAGCCGGGTCAGTCGGGCGTCGTCCTGGCTGCGCTGGCTCGGTGCTCTGCCCAGCCATTCATAGAACCCGCTGTGGGACACCGCCATGACCCGGCACATCATGCGGGTGGGCCAGACGCTACGGTGCCTGGCAATGAAGGCGTACTTCACTGCGGGTCCTTGGCAAAGTAGCCGAGCGCTTTTTTTAGGATGTCACGCTCCATCGTGACGCGGCGCAGTTCCCTCTGGAGTCGTTCAACCTCTGTGGCTGCCTCGCTGCGGATGGGTCGATTCGGTCGCATGTCCAGAACGCCTTCACGCTCCTGGTTGACCCAGCGCCTGAGCACGCTGGCCTCGATTCCCAAATCCCGGGCAATGTGGGTGACCATCGCCCCCGGCTGGTTGACCAGTTTTACCGCTTCACGCTTGAACTCGTCCGTAAAGCTCCTTCTTGTCCTCGTCATTGATATCTCCTGAACACATCATGTCATTGAATGTGTCCGGGAAACTGGGGGAAGCCCACTGATCAATGCCAGCACCAAGAACGCCAGGAACAAAAGCTTCGCTATGCCCGCTGCGCCTGCGGCCAAGCCAGAAAATCCGAGGAAAGCCGCGACCAGTGCAATCACAAAGAAAACGACGGCGTAATGAAGCATGTGAACCTCCTGCATTTGTGGTGGTCCGATCTTGAGCAGTTGTGACGTGGCG
>CAZHDP010000487.1:1205-2615 GCA_964531605.1 uncultured Burkholderiaceae bacterium
AAACACACACAGAACACCCAAAAACAAAAAAGCCCACCGTCCTACAACGGTGGGCTTTGCACGTCAGCTGACGACGTTCAGATCATCGAACGGGTTTCGGCGTGCGACGCTTGGCTGCAGCATCCCGGGGCACAAACACTTTAGGGCCAGGTGCTGAGCGTGCAGGCTTGGCAAACGGATTGCCGCGGGGCGCATCGCCACGGGGTGCGAAACTGTCACCGCGCGGTGCGAATGAGTCGCCACGGGGCGCGAATGAATCTCCACGGGGTGCAAAGCGATCACCGCGAGGGGCGTCAAAGCCGCCACCATTGCCACCACCGAATCCACCGCCGTGACCATGGCCACCGGCTTTGCGGTCAAAGCCACGGTGCTCTGGGGCACCGCGACCTTGGCCACCAAACTTGCGGTCACGAGGACCGTAGTCGCGCTGACCACCGGCACCGCCACCGAAACCACCCATGCGGGGGCGCGAATCAGGCATGCGTTGTTGTGGCTCAAGGCCAGGAACCACTTCTGCCTTGAACTGTTGACGGGTGTAAGCCTCGATGTCAAAAATCTTGCGGCGGTCACGGAATTCAGCAAACGTGATGGCCAAGCCATCGCGCCCTGCACGGCCAGTACGGCCAATGCGGTGGGTGTAGTCCTCAGCCTTCATCGGCAAGCCAAAGTTGAACACGTGGGTGATGGTGGGCACATCGATGCCACGGGCCGCAACATCAGTGGCCACCAAAATCTGCACCTGCCCCTGGCGCAACGCCATCAAGCGGCGGTTGCGAATGCCCTGGCTCAAGGCACCATGCAATGCCACGGCACTGAAGCCGTCTTGCTGCAAATCATTGGCCAAGCCATCACATTCGACCTGGGTGCTTGCAAACACAATGGCTTGGTTGATGGACGTGTCGCGCAGCCAGTGGTCCAGCAGTTTGCGCTTGTGCTGTGCGTTATCGGCCCAGAACAGCACCTGTTTGATGTTGGCGTGTTTCTCTTGTGGGCTGTCGATTTGCACACGCTCAGGTTGACGCATCACGCGGGCAGCCAGTTGCTGAATGCGTGGCGCGAAGGTCGCGCTGAACATCATGGTCTGATGGCGTTCGATGGTCAGCTGGTTCACTTCAGCCAGGTCATCCGAGAAGCCCAGGTCCAGCATGCGGTCTGCTTCGTCGACCACCAAAAACTTCACTTGGTCGAGCTTGAGCTGCATGGAGCGTTGCAGGTCCAACAGACGGCCTGGGGTGGCCACCACCAAGTCAGCGTTTTGCAGTTTGGCAATTTGCAATTGGTAAGGCATGCCACCCACCACGTTAGCAATGCGCAGACCACGGCAATGGCGCACGAGGTCGATCGCGTCATGGGCCACTTGTTGGGCCAGTTCGCGGGTGGGGCACAACACCAGGGCACCAGGGGTGGCAG
>CAZHDP010000488.1:0-2604 GCA_964531605.1 uncultured Burkholderiaceae bacterium
AGTCCAACCAGTGCCATTTTGGCGGCACCGTAGTTGCTTTGCCCGAAATTGCCAAACAAACCAGAAGACGATGTCGTCAGCACAATGCGCCCATATTTTTGAGCGTTCATGATGGGCCACACGGCTTTGCAGCAGTGCACGGCACCCATCAGGTGCACATCCATCACCAAACGGAAATCTTCCAGCTCCATCTTGGCAAAACTCTTGTCACGCAAGATGCCTGCATTGCTGACCAAGATGTCGATGCGACCCCAAGCGTCCATGGCTTGCTGAACCATGGCCTCTACCGCCGCGTAGTCGGTCACCGAGGCGCCATTCGCGATGGCTTCACCACCAGCGGCTTTGATCTCTTCCACCACCTGTTGGGCAGCGGTCAAAGAGCCACCGGAACCATCCCGCGCCCCACCCAAATCATTCACCACCACTTTGGCGCCACGGGCTGCCAAAGCCAACGCGTGTTGCCGACCCAAGCCGCCGCCAGCGCCGGTCACGATGGCCACACGGCCTTTGAAATCAATGCTCATGTCTCTCACGTCCTTTTTAAAAAAATGTCATGGGCCTGCTCGCGCTCATCAGGGCGCGACGCAAGCCGTCGGGTCCAGCCACTTGCTGAGCGCTGCCGTGTAGGCCACGTCAAAGCGGCCATAGCTGTCTTGCCCCGTGGGATTGGTACAGCTGGATGATCCCCCATACAGCTGCCCAATCAGGTAATTGCCGGTACCCACGGTCTTGAAAATGCCCGAACCACTGCTGCCCGTTTCGGTCACACCCCGAGTCCATCCGGTGAGCAAAAATTTACCGGCAGACACGGTCGAAGCAGAGCAGCTGAAGGTCTCGGCAGCACCGATCGCAGAGCACGCCAGATAACCCTGGGTGCTGCCATGACTGATTTTTTGCAAACCGCCGCTGGGGTTATGAAGCCCAACGACAGCCGTACCCGTGGTCGGCACAGAAGCATCCCAGCCCGCGAAAGTGGTGCCTGCAGGAGGTGCCACATTGAGACGCATGAAGGAAGTGTCCGACGCTGAACTGGCATACAACAAGGCTGCCCCACCCGTGGTGAGCTTGGCATCGCTGGACACCACGGTTGCATTGCACGATGCAGACCTGTAGAACCAATAGGCGTTGAGAGAAGACGCCTCGGATTGCGTGGACACACAATGGTTCGCGGTCAAAAAGTACGGCGTTTTGGTGCCCGCGCGGTCATTCAACAGGGTGCCCGTGCACACATAAGTTCCGCCGTCAGTGGCAACAAAGGTCACACGCGCAATCGCATTGCTCTCTGTGGCGTAGCCCGTCGAGCAGTTGACATCAAGCTCGCAACTGGCGGCTGTCGCTTTCAGCACGCTCAAATCAGACTGTGGCGTCACCTGCAGATGCGACAAGCGCGGCACCGACACGGCCACCGATGCCGTGGGCGTTCCAGCAGGCAGCTCGATCTCGATCACGGCTTCTGAGCCTTCCAGGGCAGGCGACCAGTAGGTGCGCGCAGCAACCGTGCGACCTTCCGTGCGTGCGTTGAGTTCAAGTGCATCTTGCACAGCAGTTCCTGTCACACTGAACAACTGACCGGAAGCGGGCGCATGGAAGCGCAACAAAGCATTGGCAGGCAATTGATCGACCACCACACCCAAGCGCAGCGCAGCCGCACCGTCCGACGTGAAACTCAGCGCCGCGACTTTGCCGCCCGAAGGCAGCGTCGTCCACACCCATTTGGTCGCAGTGAGGTCAACGGTAGCGGTCTGCGCCACACCACGGGCCACGCCAATTTGTTGCCGCTGCTGCATCCGATTGACATTCACTGGCAAGGATTTGCCTTGCGTGAGCGGGCCCAATACGATACGCACCGGATCAGAAACAGCCACCCGCTTTGACGCCACCACGGACGCATCCCCCCGCAACGCCGTTGACGTGGTCAACGCGTCCACCCTAGGAGAGCTGGGCACCGTGCACGATGGTGCAGGTGCAGGTGCAGGTGCAGGCGTAGGCGTGGGCGTGGGCACGGGTGTAGGGGCAGACACCACAGGCGCAGCAGTTTCGGAGGTGCCAGAAGAGCCCCCACCACAGGCTGCCAGCGCAAACGCTGCAGCGATGGAAATCAACCGCGGGAATGTTGTTGTCATGTCAACCCTTGAGAATAACCCTGATAGGAATCGGGGTTGATTCTAATGAGGGCTTGCACTCAGAAGAAATCGGCTTCTTGGTTGCTGCTGGCCTCTTCAACCAACTCACCCATCTGCACCAATTCTTCGTAGCTGCACACTTGATTGCGGCCATGGCCTTTGCCGTAGTACACCGCTTTGTCGGCACGGCTGAAACCTTCACTGGGTGTGTCGTTCGCGCACAAGGCCGCGTAGCCGATGCTGATGGTGATATGACCGACTTGCGGAAATTCGTGCTGCTCGACCAGGATGCGAAACCGCTCCAAAGCGGCTTTGGCATCGGCATCTTTCATGCACCGCAACAGGATCACGAATTCTTCGCCACCAAACCGATAGAGCTGGTCATTGAGCCGGAAACTGGCCCGCATCAAACGCGCAATCAACAGCAGCACTTCGTCACCAATCAAATGGCCATAGCCATCGTTGATGCGTTTGAAATGGT
>CAZHDP010000489.1:0-2600 GCA_964531605.1 uncultured Burkholderiaceae bacterium
GCCAGGAATACGCAAACGGCAAGAACTGCTTTGTCGCGGGCGTGAACCCCAAGAAAGCCGGCGAAAAGATTTTCAACATCCCGATTTACGCCTCTGTGAAAGAAGCGGCATCGGAAACCGGCGCCACCGTGTCCGTGATCTATGTGCCGCCAGCAGGCGCTGCAGCGGCCATCTGGGAAGCGGTTGAAGCCGACCTGGACCTGGCGATCTGCATCACCGAAGGCATCCCTGTGCGTGACATGCTCGAAGTGCGCAACCGCATGAAGGCCAAAGAAGCGGCTGGCGGCAAGCGCACGCTGCTGCTCGGCCCCAACTGCCCTGGCCTGATCACGCCTGACGAGATCAAGATCGGCATCATGCCCGGTCACATCCACCGCAAGGGCCGCATTGGCGTGGTTTCGCGCTCTGGCACGTTGACCTATGAAGCTGTGGCACAGTTGACCGAAATCGGTCTGGGCCAGTCCAGCGCGGTCGGCATCGGTGGCGACCCGATCAACGGTCTGAAGCACATTGATGTGATGAAGGCATTCAATGACGATCCAGACACTGACGCCGTCATCATGATCGGTGAAATCGGCGGCCCCGACGAAGCTGAAGCTGCGCGCTGGTGCAAAGCCAACATGAAGAAGCCGATTGTGGGCTTCATCGCTGGCGTGACTGCGCCTGCAGGCAAGCGCATGGGCCACGCAGGTGCCTTGATTTCTGGTGGTGCTGACACGGCCGACGCCAAACTGGCCATCATGGAAGAATGCGGGTTCAAAGTGACGCGCAACCCTTCTGAAATGGCGAAATTGCTCAAAGCCATGCTGTAAAACGCAGCGCAACTAAGCAAAACTACGCAAACGGGGCACCTAGGTGCCCCGTTACACTTTCGGCGCACGAAACGCGATTGCGCATCAAGGTTTGATGCTTTATTGGCACTTTCGGCATGCCCTAAAACACTACATTGCTATAAATACAGGAGCAAACATGGAATTTTCAAGTCCCGAATTCTGGATTGGCTTGATGAAGATCATCTGGATCAACATCATCTTGTCCGGCGACAACGCCGTGGTGATCGCCCTTGCGGCGCGCTCCCTGCCTCCCGAACAGCAGAAAAAAGCCATTTTCTTTGGCTCAGCAGCGGCGGTCATCCTCCGCATTGTGCTGACGGTGGTCGCGGTCAAACTGTTGGCACTGTCTTTCCTGCAAATCGTCGGCGGCATCTTGCTGCTCTGGATTGGCGTGCAACTGCTCTCCAGTGACGAAGAAGGCGAAGGCGATGGCAAAGAACACGGTTCTTTGGCTGCCGCCGTGCGCACCATCCTGATCGCCGATTTGGTGATGAGCTTGGACAATGTGATCGCCGTGGCTGCCGCAGCCAAAGGGTCGACCACCTTGCTGATCGTGGGCTTGGCCATCAGCATTCCGCTGGTGATTTTTGGCAGCACGTTGATGATCAAACTGATGGAGCGCTTCCCCATCATCGTGACCCTGGGTGCCGCATTGATCGGTTGGGTTGGTGGCGAAACCATCGTCAGCGACAACGCCCTCAAGGACGTGCTGGCCGCCAGCCCATGGCTGCACTACGCGGCAGCTGCCGCAGGTGCTGTGTTTGTGGTCGGCTTGGGCAAAATGCTGCAAGCCAGATCGGCCAAAGCCCACGCGGCCTGATCTCAGCTTTTTCGATCACCCGCAGCCCGGCTGCGGCAATGGCCATGAAGACCATTGCTGCAGCCGGGCTGTTGCTTTTTGAGGAATTCACGGCTGTTGGTGAATCTTCCCCATGGAAAGAGCCGATTTACGGCAATCGTTCCTTATGAAACAAGGGGCTAGCGTGATAAATTCGTCTCAAGCTGGAGGTCGGATGCCGTCCTGACCCCAAGCTGAAAGGAGACGTGGTCACCGTGTCATTGGGTCGAAAAATGCAGCTCTGGCGCTCTGACGGGTTCGTCGGGGTGGTGATCGTGTTGGCCATGTTGTTGGCGTACCAGGCGTCCGACGTGATCGGCAACATGGAGCGGCGGTTTTACGACTTCGCCAGCACCAGCAGCAACCGAACCCCGTCAGACCGCATCGCCATCATCGCGGTAGACGACCAAAGCATCGCCAACATTGGCCGTTGGCCTTGGCCGCGAAACATTCAGGCCAACATGATCGACCTGTTGGCGGGTGCCAAGGCAAAAGTCATCACCAACACGGTATTTTTCTTTGAGCCTCAGACAGACCGAGGTTTGCCCTACCTGCTCAAAGCCAAAGAACTGCTGTCGGCTCATGCGGATGGCGCTCTGCCTGCAGCACTGCACGAAGAGCTCAATGCCCTGATTGCGCAGGCCGAGGACGCGCTCGACACCGATGCCAAATTAGGCGCCAGCATTGCCAAAGCTGGCTCGGTGCTTTTGCCCTCGGTGTACACCTTGGGCGAACCTCAGGGCAAGGCGGACAGCCCCTTGCCACCTTTCGCTTTGAAAAGCAGCTTTCCTGAAAAAGAAGGGTTTTCGCTGCCGGCAGTGCGCGGCCAGCAGCCCTTGGCGATCATGGGTGATGCGGCCAGTGGGGTTGGGCACCTGAACCAATTGCAAGACACCGATGGCGCAGTACGCTCGGAACCCCTGCTGGTG
>CAZHDP010000490.1:0-2587 GCA_964531605.1 uncultured Burkholderiaceae bacterium
CCCCATGGCGGACGCCGGGCAGCCCGGGGACCCTGTGGGTGGCGCAGCCATGGCCGTTGATGCCAAGCCTGCGCCCAGCAACCCGAGCAGTGCCATCCCGACAGGCCGCCAGAGAGGCCACCAGGGAGGCTGGGTGTCGGTGCGTGGCACCAGACGGTTCAAGGTGTGAGCGGTTGACGCAGGCATGGTTCGACAGGTGTTGCGGCAGGAGGATCAGGGGAGGGCAACAGGCTTGCTCAGGTACGAGGTGGACAGTGTTTTGAACTGGCCGCCATCGGTGTTGATGTTGGTTTGTGACACATGCCCAGGGCTGAACACCACCCCCACGGCACCTGCAGCCACCAGCTCGCTGGGTTTGCTGAAGAAATAGGCCGCCCGGTTGTCACGGAAGGCTGTCAACGTGCCGCCTGCAGTCGCCGAGGGCACGCCCAGGGGGGTTTGCCACCAGATCAGGGGCAGGCCTATGGTCTCAAAGTAGTTGCGGGCGTAGGCGAAATGCTCGGTGAAATTGGGAGAGGTTGCGTTGGTGGTGTCCCAAATTTTGGCCGTACTTGCCCGGTCACAGTTGGCTGCGGCGTATTTGGCTTCAATGCAGCCAATGTCACGGTCTAAGGTTTGCATCACGGAGAAGTCGGCTTTGTCGGTACCCAAGCGCTTCATGTAGGCGTTTTCAGTAGCGGCCACGTCCTGGAATTGCGACGGCGGGAAGCCAATGTAGGCGTTGGGCGCGTATTTGCGGGCCATCTGGATCATGCAGCCAGCCAGGCCGATCACGTCATCGCTGAGGTTGGTGCAATCGACGCTCGCCACACCCACGTGCACGAATTGCACCGTGGGGTCGCGGCTGATGCGCTGGGTGTAGCCCCACAGGTCGGGCTCCAGGTTGACCAGCACGGGTTTGCCGTAACTTTTGATCTGGGTGAACATCAGGCGCAGTTGGTCCCAGTACTGGCGCATGAAGGCGAAATCGTGCAACACGTCCATGTTGCCCTCGCCGTTCGCGGCCATTTGGTACACCGTGAACATGGGCACCGCACCCAGGCAGTCGGCGTTGTTGGCGATCACCTGCACGTACGCGCCACTGGGGCTGGCATACGTGGGCCAGCCCGTGGCGCCAATACCTGCGAGGTACTGGTCATAAATGTCCACTTTGATGCTTTGTTTTTGCACCGACGCGATGTCCACGGTGCCCAGGCCAGTCAGCAGGCGCTTGGGTGTACCCAAGGCTGCAGAGAGAGCTGCCTGCCGCTGGGCAATGGGCAGTTGAGCAATGGCCACAGCAGGGGTCACACCCACGCCACTGGCGCTGCCCTTGGACGCAGCGGGGCAGGCTTCAACGACCGGTGGGGTTGGCGTCACTGTAGCAGTGCCAGTGCCACTGGTGCCACCGCCACCGCCGCAGCTGATCAGGGTGGTGAGGGACAGCATCGACAACACTGACAGCGCAAACGACAAGCGTGGTGACATTGTTTTCAGTGTTTTCATCGTGAACACAGGGTTTCCTTGATGGGTTAAGGCGCCACGTGGCGCGAGCATGTTTTCAGTCTAACCGCGTCAGGTTAAAGGTGTCAGGTGACACGGCGAATATCCAAAGCCTGAGCGAGGCGCTTTTCCAACGGCCAAGGCTCCCCGTGCAACTGGGCAGCCAAGAGTTCTGCACACAGCAGGGCGAAGGTCAGCCCTCTGGACCCCATGGCAGTGCTGACGCACAGGCTTTGCAAGGGGGTCTCTGGCTTGCTGCCATCGCCTATCAGATTCACCAGTCCCACCAGCGGCAGGCGATCGGCACTGGCACACCGTATGCCAACGAAGGCTGGGCACGAGGGACGGTCTATCACGGCGGCCAGCTCAGCCGCTGCCAGGGGCAACAAGGTCTGCAGTTTGGCCAGGTTGGCCAGGTGTCGCTGGTGAAGGTCGGCGTCGCTGCTGTGGGCGTTCGCTTCATCGCGCTCAAAAGTAGACCCCAAAATCCAGAAAGCGCCACCGTCATCCGGAACCTGAGAGATCAAACTGCCCAGCCCATTGACCGGAAACGGTGGTCTTTTGCCGGCCTGCTGAGCACCAGCCAGCTCAATGTCAGCTTCTCTTGCCCAGCTTGCCTGCCCTCGAACGGGTTGAATGGGCAGTGGCAACGGTGAGGGATGCGACATGCTGGCCAGCAGCGCCTGGGTGTCGTAGGCTGCGGCCAACACCACCAGGTCGGCATGGTGTGTGGATGAGGTCCCCAGCTGCTCGCTGTCCACGATCCAGTCTTTTTCGGTGCGGTGCAAGCCTTGGACCTGGGTGTGCCCTTGCCACGTGACGCGGGGGTGGTTCAGCAAGCGCTGCACCAATGCCGCTGGCTTGACCCAGGCTGCCATGGGATGCCACCAAGCGATGGTGTCGGCGGGCAGACCCGCTGCGCTGAGTTGGTCGGGGCTTGCTTCTCGTGTCCAATCTTGGCCCGCCTCGGCCTGGGGCACGTTGCGCCAAAGGGCGTGTGTTTGAGCGTCTGTGCGGTGTTCCATCACCCCGCTTGCAGACCAATCGGCCCCTGGGGTCAACAGGTCTTGCAGGTGCTGACGGGTGATGCGCAAACCCGCACGGC
>CAZHDP010000491.1:0-2583 GCA_964531605.1 uncultured Burkholderiaceae bacterium
GGGCGGCAGTTGCTCCATGCCTTTGGCCGCGCATGCGGTATGGCGCGGCCATGCCTTGGTGCTGAACGGGGCTTGGGGCGACCCTGAGGGTGACGCCACCCTGGTGGCATCGCAGACTGAAGCCGTGATCACGACCATCGCCCAAGCCGAGGCGCTGGGGACGCAAGTTGCCGAAGCACTGTGCCAAGGGGGTGCGGAGGTGCACATGGTGGATGCTGCATCCCCCAAGGCCTGATGTGCTGACGGGGGCGCCGCAGCCGCTGGTGGTCATCACGCGGCCGCAACCGCAGGCTGCGGTGTGGGCTGAGGGGGCACAAGCGGCCGGCATGGCGGTGCTTGCACTGCCCCTGATCGACATCCGCCCCAGTCGTGCCTCTGCGGCGCTGGCAGCTTGGGGCGCACGTGCGAGTGAGTTCCACGCTGTGATGTTTGTCAGTGCAGCCGCCGTGACGCATTTTTTTGCCGCGCAAACGGTGCTGCTGTCCGGTCATTGGCGAGCTTGGGCCACGGGCCCGGGCACCGCCCAGGCCCTGGTGTCGGCCGGGATTCCCATGGCGCGCATCGACATGCCTTTGGCCGAGATCGGTCAGTGGGATTCCGAGGCTTTGTGGGCGGTGGTGCGACCAGGGTTGTTGGCTTTGCTCGACCGCGGAGTTGACGTTCCTCCTCGCGTGTTGATTGTGCGTGGCAGTGACGCGCAAGGACAGATGGCGGGGCGAGATTGGTTGGCGCAGCAATTGACCTCCATCGGGGTTGAGGTGGCGTTTGCGGTGGCCTACGAGCGGCATGTCCCTGACGTTGGCGCTGCCGTGCGCCAAGACCCACGTTTGAAGCAGGCCGTTTGGGTTTTCAGCAGCTCTGAGGCCATCGCCAATTTGCGTTCGTGTTGCCCCTCACAGGATTGGGGTGCCGCCAAAGCCGTGGTCACCCACCCGCGCATCGCAGAGGCCGCGCGCGGAGCGGGTTTTGGTGTTGTTTGTGAGTCACTGGCAGGGATTGAGCAGGTGTTGGCGTCTATAAAATCCTTGGCATGACCTCCGAACCTCCTGCCACTGAACCGACCCCATCGTCTGCAGGACCCCTGGTGGATGCTGCAGCCAGCCCCACGGTGGCACCAACAACCGCTGCGTGGCCTTTGTTTGCCAAGATCGGTGTGGCCATTTGTGCGTTGGCTTTGCTTGTCAGCGGCCTGTTGTGGCAGAAACTGGCCAACATCCAGGAGCAACTCGCCTTGCAAAGTGCCGATGCAGGCAAGCAGGCCACAGAGGCCCGCACCATTGCCAAAGAGGCGCAAGAGCTCACCCGAGAGACAGCCGCTCGCATGGCGGTGTCTGAGGCCAAACTCAGCGAAGTGGCGTTGCAGCGCAGCCAGTTGGAAGAGTTGATGCAAAGCCTGTCACGCTCGCGTGACGAAAACCTGGTCGTGGACATGGAGTCGGCGTTGCGACTGGCCCAACAGCAGGCGCAATTGACGGGCAGTGTGGAGCCTCTGCTGGCCGCCCTGAAAACGGCAGACCAGCGCATCACCCGGGCCGCACAGCCTCGGTTGGTGCCATTGCAGCGGGCCATCACCCGTGACATTGCCAAAGTCAAAGCAGCCACGGTGACCGACACGGCCAGTTTGCTGACCCGCCTTGACGAGTTGGCCCGCATGGCAGATGAGCTGCCTGTGGCTAATGCGGTCGCGGTGACGAGTGGGCAAGCCCAAGCAGCCTTGCCTGCCGCAACGGCAAAAGCCGAGGGCACAAAAGCATCTGCCAGCCAGGATATCGTCACGGCTTGGGTGTCCCAGGCATGGGGTGTGATCGCGAACGAGGCGCGCAGTCTGGTGCGGTTGAGCCGCATCGCGCAACCCGAGTCGGCCTTGCTGTCGCCCGAGCAGTCGTTTTTTGTGCGCGAAAACCTCAAGCTGAAATTGCTCAACGCCCGCTTGGGTTTGTTGGCACGGCAATTGGACTCGGCACGCGCCGATCTGGCCGCCGCCCACGGTTTGGTGACGCGCTACTTTGATGCTTCTGCCCGTCGCACGCAAACGGCGTCGAACTTGTTGGTGCAGGTCCAGTCGCAAATGAAAACGCTGGATTTGCCCCGTGTGGATGACACCTTGGCCGCGTTGGCCACGGCCGCCTCTGGCCGTTGATTGTTGAGCAAGGACACCCATGCGCGCAGCCCTCTGGTTTTTGGCTTTGTTTGGCATTGCGGTGTCGATTGCCTTGTTTGCTGGCAACAACCAGGGCACGGTGACGCTGTTCTGGCCGCCCTACCGTGTGGACCTGTCTCTCAACCTGGTGTTGTTGGTGCTGGTGGTTCTGATGGTGGTTCTGAATTTGGCCAGCCGTGCCTTGACCGGGTTGTTGGACTTGCCACGACAAGCGCGTTTTTGGCGCGGTCAGCAAAAAGAGCGGGCAATGCATGCGGCGCTGCTCGATGGCATGGCGAACATGATGGCCGGACGGTTTTTGCGGGCCCGCAAAGACGCTGAATCGGCTTTGGCCCAAGAGCGTTCATTGGCAGCTGGGGCAGAGTCGGCGCACCACGCTGCACAGCTTGCCGTTTTGGCGCATTTGCTGGTGGCGGACAGTG
>CAZHDP010000492.1:0-2583 GCA_964531605.1 uncultured Burkholderiaceae bacterium
TCAGGTACCACCACTCTGTGCGGTACTCCGGGAGGGAGCCATGGTCACTGTGAAAGTCCAGCTCGTGGCCCCGGGGCACGGCCAGGCTCGGAATGGCCAGTGCCGAGGCCACTGGCCCCACACCCAGCAACAGCTTGCGGCGTGAAACAGCGAAGGGGTGGGGCAACGGGGGAAAATCAAAAAAGGGCTTCACCAGTCTTCCTTGACGGCCAAGACCGCATCTTGTTGGGCCGCAGCTTGCCCAGCCAGCCAGGCCGTCACCGTGCCTGCGCCAATCACCGCCGCGCAAATACCGGCCAGCCGCAGCCATGGCAAGGCCAAGTCCATCGTCCAGTGAAAGCTCTGGGGGTTCACCACATCGACCAGCACCACGGCCACCACCATGCCCAGCAGCAAGCCTGCCAACGAGCCAATGGTGGTCCAGACCAGGCCTTCACCCGCAACCACGCTGAGGATTTGTCGCCGTGTCAGCCCCAAGTGCACCAGCAAGCCAAACTCTTTGCGCCGTGCCAGCACCTGCGCGCTGAAACTGGCCGCGACCCCAAACAAGCCGATGGCAATGGCCACCGCTTGCAGCCAGTAGGTCACCGCAAAGCTGCGGTCAAAAATGGCGAGTGACACGGCCCGGATCTGGTCCGCACTGGCGAACTCCAGCAGTTCGCTGGCGCGCATCGGGTCGTCGGTGGTCAGTGGTTTGCCGGTTGCTTTTTCACCGGCTGTTTTCAACTCTGCCCGGCTGGGCACCACATCGTCCGCCAGGTCACGCAAGCGCACCTGCAGCGTTGCCACATCCGCGCCTTCGTGCAGCCACAAGGCCAGGTCATTGACCCGCCTGTCACCTGTCAGCCGCACAAAGTCTTGTGTGTCGATGGCGATGGACCCATGCTGCCGCGCATAGTCACGCCAGATGCCAGCGACAAAGAAGTTTGCTCCTGAAAGCGTAGCAGAAGATGACGTGGATGCTGCCGAAAGTGCCTTGAAAGGCTTGAAGTATCCCCCCGGCTTCACCCCATACAGGTCGGCAAAAGCTTCGCTCACGTACACCGGCACAGCGTCGCCGATGGTGGGCGGTACAGGTACCGGGGTGCCCACCATGGGCAGGCTGCCCATGGGGTCGTCCAGCACACGCGCGATCAGCGCTACTGTCGGGCGTGTGGGGTCCATCTGAAGCGTGGACACGCGCAAGGCAGCCAGTTTTTTGACGCCTGGCAACAGCGCTGCCTTTTGCACAAAGGCGGGCTCGAAATAGACGCTGTCGCTGGCCGCAGTCGAGCTCGCCATGCGCACATACAGGCCAGCGGGCAGCACCACGTCGAGCCACGTGGTCACCGATTGCCGAAAGCTCGTCACCATCACCGTCAAGGCCACGGCCAAGCTCAGCGAAGCCACCACACCGCTGATGGCCACGGCGGCGGTGTCACGTTGTCGCCGGGCGCGCTCTACGGCCAGCATCGGCAATACCTTGCCGCTGACCCACGGTTGCACCGCGTCATAGAGCAGCGTGATGCCCGATGGCAACGCCATGATGCCGCCGAGCAAGATCAACGCGACCGACAGGTACGCCGCCAACGGAATGCCCATCACGGGCGGCGCCAAGGCCAACAGACCCCCCATCACCATCAGCACCAAACCTGCCCAACGGTAGCGCCCGCCCAAGCCAGGCGTGAGCCCCAAGCCTTTGAGTGTTTGCGCCGGGGGCAAACGCTGCGCCTGTTGCGCAGGCCACCAGCCACCCACACCGGCAGCCAACACCCCCAACACGCCATAAGCAAGTGCCGCCCACGTGTCCCATTGCAGACGGGGCTTGAGCCCAGGAAAGTAGCCGCCACCCAGGTCTCCCCCCAGCACCGCGAGCGCCAACGCGGCCAGACCGATGCCTAGCGCCAAGCCCAGCAGGCTGCCCAAGGCACCCAGCATCAGCGACTCTGCCAGCACCAAGTGCAACCGTTGCGCAGGGGTGAAGCCCAGCACGCCCAACAGGGCAAACTGCTGGGCCCGTTTGGCCACGCTGAGCGAGAGCACCGAGAACACCAAAAACGCCCCCGTGAACAGCGCCACCAACGCCAGCACCGTCAGGTTGACGCGGTACGCCTTTGAAAGCGCCGTGACCCGTTGGTTCGCGTCCTGCGGGTCAGCCAACGTGACTTGTCCGGCAAAGCCGGGCAGCGACTGCAGGTCGCGCAAAAACGCAGCCTGGTCTGCACCGGGGCGCAAGCGCACATCAATGCGGCTTAACTCGCCCAACTTGCCAAACATCTCTTGCAAGGCCGCGATGTCCATCACCGCCACGGGTGGGCTGCTGCTGTCCGACCCCGTACCCGACACCGTACCCGCGATGCGCAACACATGCGAGCGCATGCCGCTTTGGACACGCAGGGTGCTGCGGCCTTGCACCAAAGCCATTGCTGCAGGGTTCAAAAACACCGTGTCTGGCGCGAAGATCGCATAGCGGTTGTCTGTGGTTCGGCGTTCGTCCGCTGCCGTCTGGGTCGATGGCGTCGAGGGAACAGGCATCATGCCGGGTGCCACCTCGGCAATCACCAAGGCATCCACACCCAGCAGACGCAAGGCTCGGCGGTCGTT
>CAZHDP010000493.1:0-2583 GCA_964531605.1 uncultured Burkholderiaceae bacterium
AACAAAATGGCAAACCTGACACCTGCGCAGCTGAAAAAGGGGGTCATTTGCGCCTCTGCAGGCAATCACGCTCAGGGTGTGGCGCTCAGCGCGCGGCGCTTGGGTTGCCGAGCCATCATCGTGATGCCCGTCACAACCCCGCAATTGAAAATCGACGCTGTGCGTGGCTTCGGTGGCGAGGTGGTCTTGCACGGTGACAGCTATTCAGACGCTTACAACCACGCAGCGGTGCTCCAAATAAAGCAGGGGCTGACCTTTGTCCACCCGTTTGATGACCCCGATGTCATTGCAGGCCAAGGCACCATCGCCATGGAAATGCTGCGCCAGGTGCAAGCACTGGGGACCGAACAGTCCAACCGACTCGACGCCGTGTTTGTCGCGATTGGCGGCGGCGGCTTGGTCTCGGGGGTGGCGAACTACATCAAGGCAGTACGGCCTGAGGTGCGGGTGATCGGGGTGCAAATGAACGACTCGGACGCCATGATCCAGTCCGTGGCTGCCAACCAACGGGTCACGCTGGCCGATGTGGGCCTGTTTTCAGACGGCACGGCCGTCAAACTGGTGGGTGAAGAGACGTTCCGCATCGCCCAAGGCCTGGTCGACGAGTTCATCACGGTGGACACCGATGCCGTTTGCGCAGCCATCAAGGACATCTTTGTCGACACCCGCAGCATCGTTGAGCCCGCGGGCGCCCTGGCCGTGGCCGCCATCAAACAGCACGTGGCCAAGCACAAAACCAAGGGCGAGACCTACGCGGCCATCCTGTGCGGTGCCAACATGAACTTTGACCGCCTGCGCTTCGTGGCCGAGCGGGCCGAGGTGGGCGAAGAACGCGAGGCCTTGATGGCAGTGACCATCCCCGAAGAGAGGGGCAGCTTCAAACGCTTTTGCGAACTGATTGGCGAACTGCCAGGCGGCCCCCGCAACGTCACCGAATTCAACTACCGCATCAGCGACGCCAGCCAGGCCCACGTGTTCGTCGGGTTGACCACCCAAGGCCCTGGCGAATCCACCAAAATCGCCAAGACCTTCAAACGCCAAGGCTTCGATGCGCTGGATTTGACCCACGATGACCTGGCTCAACAGCACATCCGCCACATGGTCGGGGGACACTCTGCGCTGTCCGCTGACGAGCGTCTGTTGCGCTTCATTTTTCCGGAGCGCCCAGGCGCGCTGATGAAGTTTTTGAGCCTGATGCGCCCAGGTTGGAACATCAGCCTGTTCCACTACCGCAACCAAGGCGCAGATTACGGTCGGATTTTGGTGGGTTTGCAAGTGCCCAAGGCCGACAACAAGTCGTTCGACCAGTTTCTGCAAAACCTCGGCTACCCCTACGTGGAAGAAACCAACAACCCGGCGTACCGCTTGTTTTTGAAGGCTTGACCAAGCCCACGCTGGCGTCCCCTCACCGCGAGGGGCACTGGTTCAAGGACGAGCGCCAGGCAAGGTCAGCGTGTACGCTGTGGGCCCGTCCATCGACGCACCGAGTCGCACACTGCGGCGTTCGACAGACTGCAACACCAAGCCGTCTTCAACCTTGCTGCCCACGCGCAAGGACTTGGCAGGTTTGCCATCTGCGGCGATGACCGCAACACCATGGCGCTGGTCGCCCGCCACCACGCCGAGCAGACTGAACCGGTTTGAAGCCACAGCCACCGGAGCCGCCACAGGGTCACGCTTGCTGACACCCAATGTTTTGGCCACCCATGTGGCATCCACCGCCAACACCCCTTGGCTGACAGCTGGCGCCACCATCGCAGATGTTGAGGTGTGGGACAAGGTCAAGCCCCAATGCGTCACGCTGGCAAGCGCCACCGCCCACACCGCGAAAGTGGACAAGACTACCGTGTTCATGGGGGTTCTGATACGCATGGGCAGATTATCATTGAACTCTGCGCCAGACACACTGATTGAGAACTTCACCATGCAACCCTCTTTGCCCGCCTTTGTGCGCCCGTCCAAGCTGCGCCACACGCTTCAACGTGGCTTCACCCTGATCGAATTGATGGTGGTGCTGGTCATCATTGGCGTGTTGGCGGCACTCATCGTGCCCAATGTGCTGGACCGCGCAGACGACGCACGTGCCACAGCCGCTCGCACCGACGTCACCAACCTGACCCAGGCGCTCAAACTCTACAAGCTGGACAACATGCGCTACCCCACGGCAGAGCAAGGCTTGCAGGCGCTGATTGCCAAGCCCACCGCAGCGCCTGCGCCGTCAAACTGGAAACCCTACCTCGACAAGTTGCCGAATGACCCCTGGGGGCGGCCCTACCAATACCTGAACCCAGGCGTGAAGGGTGAAATAGACGTGATGTCGTTCGGTGCAGATGGTCAGGCCGGAGGCGACGGTAAAAATGCTGACATTGGATCCTGGCAATAGCGGTGTGGTGGCGTCCAGGCGCGCCATGCCGCATCGAAGCCGGGGTTTTACCCTGCTCGAATTGCTGGTTGTCGTGTCCATCATCGGCTTGGGCACGGCTGGCGTGGCATTGGCCATGCGCGACGGCGCGCAGACCCAGTTGGAACAAGAAGCCCAACGCCTCTCGGCCTTGCTGGAATCCGCTCGTGCCCAATCGCGCA
>CAZHDP010000494.1:0-2582 GCA_964531605.1 uncultured Burkholderiaceae bacterium
GCATTTTGTTCCACCAGCAGGATCGTCATTTTTTCTTGTTGGTTGATGGTTTTCATGATGCCGAAAATCTCTTTGACCACCAGCGGGGCCAGCCCGAAGGAAGGTTCGTCAAGCAGCAGCAGGCGAGGGCGCAACATCAAGGCCCTGGACACGGCCAACATCTGCTGTTCACCGCCCGACAAGGTGCCTGCTTGCTGATGGCGGCGCTCGCGCAGTCGAGGGAAGTACGTGTACATGCGCTCATAGTCGGCCAACACCTGGGCTTTGTCACGCCGGACATAGCCGCCCAGTTTGAGGTTCTCCTCGGTGGTCAGGCTGCCAAATGTGCCGCGCCCATCTGGCACATGGGCCACACCCAGGCGAACGATGTCTTCGGTGGCCTTGCCGTCAATGCGCTCCCCTGCAAAGCGTATTTCACCGCCGGTGCGGACCATGTTGCACAGCGCTCGAAGGGTGGTCGTCTTGCCTGCACCATTGGCGCCGAGCAAGGTGGTGATGGAGCCTTCTTCAATCGAAAAATTCAAACCATGGATGACTTCAGTGGCACCGTAACTGGCCGTCAGGTTGGTGACTTCTAACAATGTGGCCATCAGGCAGGTGCTCCCAAATAAGCTTGAATGACGTCGGGGTGGTTGCGAACTTCTGCGGGTGTGCCGTCAGCGATTTTTCGCCCGAAATTCAGCGCGACAACTTTGTCTGACACGCTCATGACCAGGCTCATGTGGTGTTCAACCAGCAGCACGGTGGTCTTCAGCTCATCACGGATGTGCCGGATCAGGCTTCCCAGTGCACTCACCTCCTCGTGGTTGAGTCCGGCTGCAGGTTCATCGAGCAACAGCAACTGGGGCTCAGCGGCCAGCGCGCGCCCCAACTCAACCCGTTTTTGGGTGCCAAAGGGCAAATCAGCCACCTTGCGGTGGGCCACCGATTGCAAATCCAAAAAGCGAACCAGTTCAAGGGCCTTCTGGTGCGATGCCTCTTCCTCTTGGGCCACGCCGGGCAAGCGCAGTGCATTCGCCAAAAAGCCTTTGTGGGTGCGGCAGTGGCGGCCGACCTTGATGTTCTCCAGCACCGTCATTGTTTTGAACAAGGCCAGGTTTTGAAACGTCCGGCCGATGCCCAAATCAGCCATCTGGTGGCGACCCAGTGTCTGCAGCGAGCGGCCGTTGAAGGTGATGCTGCCTTCACTGAACTCATACAGCCGTGACAGGCAATTGAACAAGGTGGTTTTGCCCGCACCATTCGGGCCAATCAGGCCTGCAATCTGTCCCCGTTGCACATCGAACGCCACACCATCGAGCGCCACGATGCCCCTGAACCTCACGGTTATGCCATTGACGGATAAAAGTGTCTCGGCACCTTTGCCCTGTCCACCCGCTTGCTGCACTGTCTCTTGCATCGATGGTTCCACGTTTGACTGGGGTTTTGCTCACCCTCTTGGTGAACTGTGCGGCCATGGTTTCACAGAACATGGCTGGGTTCATCGGGGGTTTTCCCGACCCAAACTGCTGCAGGTGGTCGTGGACAGTCTGGATATGTCCAGTGGGTGACAGTTGCGTTGGCGATGAGGTCTTGGACAGGGTGGCTATCATCCCTTTTCTGGGTCTTTGTTGAATGGGTTCTCATGCGCCTGCGTCACGTTGAGGTTTTCCATGCCGTCATGGTGACGGGCAGCGTCAGTGGTGCAGCGCGATTGATCAACGTGACCCAGCCTGCTGTCAGCAGGACACTGCAGCATGCAGAAGTTCAATTGGTATTCGCGCTGTTCCAGCGCGTCGGTGGGCGCTTGATTCCCACCAGAGAAGCCACGCTGCTCTATCCCCGCATTGAAAGCGTGTTTGAGCAGCTGGAGGATGTGCACCGTTTGGCAGGCAATCTGCGCCATGGCCTCGATGGCCATGAGCTGCGGATGTTGTCTGTCTTGGCGCTCAGTTACGAAATCTTGCCCAAAGCCTTGAAACTGTTTCAGCGCAAACACCCCAAAGTCACGGTGAACGTGTCTTCTTTGCACTCGGATCAAATCGTGTCAGCGCTCGTGTTGCAAGAGGCCGATATGGGTTTTGCGTTCGGGTCGACGCAGCACCCTGCGTTGCTGCAAACCACCTTAAAGCAAAGCCAGGTGATCTGCGCTGCGCCCAAAGGGATGTTGCCTGCTGCCTTGGTGACCAAGGGCTGTTTGACCCTGGCCGACCTGGTCGAACTTCCTGTGGTGGGGCTTGACATCCAAGACCCCTTGGGCTGGCGGCTCAGCCATGCCTGTCGTGAAGCCGATGTGCATTGGAAAACGGTGATCTCTGTCCAGACTTACCATGCTTGTCTCTCCATGGCGCACCATGGTGTGGGGGTTGCGCTGATGGACGAGATCACAGCGGCCAGTGCGGATGTGTCACGTGTGGACGTGTTGACGGTTGTCCCGGAGATGGCGTTGCGCTTGCAGGTCATGCAATCCGCTGCCAAGCCGCTCTCCGTGCCTGCCAAATTCATGGTGAAGTGCATGGGCGCGGCGCTGGATGAGGTTTTGGGACCTGCTGACCCTGCGCATGACTTTAGGTTATAGCTTGTGTCTGGATTGGAATTGGTCA
>CAZHDP010000495.1:0-2566 GCA_964531605.1 uncultured Burkholderiaceae bacterium
TTTAATACAACTACCACGTTTAGTAACACTGTTGTCAAGGGTAATTTATAGAAATCATGAAAGGCGGATTCAACCGGTCGATGCAACACATTCTTGAAACATCTCGGCCGGTGTCCGGTACCCCAGTTTCTTTCTCGGCCTTTCATTCAATTGTCGGGCAATTGCGTCGAGTTCAGCCTGCGAATAGACGGAGATGTTCAGACCCTTTGGTAGATATTGACGGATAAGACCATTGGCGTTCTCGTTGCTGCCGCGCTGCCATGGGCTTTGGGGGTCACAAAAATAAACCTGTATATCGGTCGCAACCGTAAACCGCTTGTGGGCGTGCATTTCGGTTCCGCGGTCCCAGGTGAGTGATCGATACAATTCTGCGGGCAGTTGGCTTGCGTGTCTGATCAACGCGTCAGTCACTGTTTGGGTGTCTTTGGCTTTTACTTTGACCAGCGTCAGGTATCGCGTGCTGCGCTCTACCAGCGTTGCGATTTGGCTGTTCCCACTGCCAAACACCAGGTCACCTTCCCAGTGCCCAGGCACAGCCCGGTCGTCGGCTTGCTGGGGGCGCTCACTGATCGAGATAGTGTCTTTGATCTGACCGTGGCCTGCTGTCTTCTGGGTGTAGTGGCGGGAGCGTCGCATTCCCCGTGTACGTCGCAGATGCTCGAGCAACTCTTTCTTCAAGGCGCCTCGCGTCTGAATGAAAAGCGTTCGGTAGATGGCTTCGTGGGACACGTGGAGACTGGAGTCGCTCGGATAAGTATGCTTGAGCCAGCCAGCGATCTGCTCGGGCGACCACTGATTCTGCAGCTTTGTTGCAACGATCTGCGCCAAGCCAGGGTTAGCCGCCAATTTGCAGCGTTTGGGCCGGCGGGCGCGTTCCCAGGCTGACTCGTCAGCCGAGGTGGCTCGGTATTGAAGAAAGCCGCCATTTCGATGAAGCTCCCGGCTGACCGTGGACGGTACTCGGCCCAATCGCTTAGCAATAGTGCGAATCGAGTCACCGATTGCCAGGGCTCTGGATATTTCTTCACGCTCAGCCATTGTCAAAGCCTTGCAGGACCGTCGTCGCTCTGGTGGACGGATTCCACCTGTCTGCGAAAGAATGTTCTGGATTGAGGTGTGAGGTCGATCGAAGAGCAGTCCGATCTGATGGAGCGTCTTGCCCTTTTTCCACTCCTCCCACATCACTGCTTTTTGGGCGGCGGTGTAGTAGATCCTTGGTCTTTGCTTCACACGAATCTCCTTGCACAACGTGCACTGCTAGTGTGTTGCATCGACCGGTTGAATCCGCCAAACCCAAACAGTTCACCTTGACTCGCCCACCAACGATCACAGAGCGCCGATTTCAAATTGAAAATTCCCGACCTCACCAGTAATTGGTGCGCAAATTCAAGAATCTTGGTACCTGAAATTTGACCCCGTTTTCTTCAAAGAGAATCAGTGAGGTTGGCCGAACTTATAAAGTAAGAGGTTAGTAGTTGCAGCCCCTGGCGAATCAGGCCAACAGCAAGTGCTCCAGTTGCACGTCTCAGGCTGCTGGGGGAGCCAGTTCAAGAGATGCTGATTGAAGCGGTGGAGAAGCGCTTTGGCGCAGTGGAGGCCATTCCCGAGGGGTACCAGTTGGAGTTTTTAACGGACAACGGTGGTGCCTACATCTCCCACGATACCCGTCGAATTGCTCACTCCCTGGGTTTGAAGCCTGTCAACACGCCGGTATGCAGCCCACAAAGCAACGGCATGGCTGAGAGTTTCGTGAAGACCTTCCGGCGCGATTACGTGAGCAGAATGGACATGCGCGATGCCACACGGGTTCTGGCCCAGTTGCCAGCGGCGTTCGAGCACTTCAATGAGGTGCATCCCCATTCGGGCCTGAATATGCGCTCACCGCGTGAATTCAGGCAACATCGCCAGCGCCTGAGTCAGTCAAACGGCCAGGCGCTCAATTGCGAATAGACCGTGTCCGGTCATACGGGGGCAATTCCACACGTACTTCGCGGTACCCAACTCCAGGTCGATCACGCAGGCAGCCTCCAGCCGCTCGCGGCCGTAGCGGCGTGCCAACGACAGCAGCCCGAGACATACTCGGTATCCGTGCTCAGGGTGGCGCCGCTCCTCGAGCACACGCGCGACCAGACGGCCGGTAGCCACGCCGATGCCCTGGCCCCACGCTCATAGTCGGGCAACACGTAATGGGTCGGGCGGTCCAGCCGGCCTTGCACGACACGGCGTTCCAGGTCGGTGTCGCTCAGGGGCTGAATGGTTGCCCAGTCCAGGCCGGCAACGGCGGCCAAGCTGACGTACTTGGCGACAACGCCTTTCGAGATGCCGAGCGAGGCAGCGATTCGCTCGTGGGAGAGGCGAGCTTCGAGTTTGAGACGAAGGACGTCCCTGATTTTGCGCATATTGATCCTTGGTAGGGGCAAGCCTGTCTCCTGCAAAAGCTGATCAGGCTACCCCCATGGGTTGGATGGAAATGCGCAACACCAACACGATGACGTACAGCAGCGTTCTGGTGCCTTGACAACCGATTCCGGCATCGTGACCAGTGGTTCTAGAGCATCCAGAAATC
>CAZHDP010000496.1:0-2564 GCA_964531605.1 uncultured Burkholderiaceae bacterium
ACCCCGGTGACGCCGTCCACTTCGTCCATCGCACCTACCCTGACCCACAGCATGTGCACGGCGGTCGGGGCCCGGCGATCGGGTTTGACGATCAGCGTCATGCCGTTGGGTAAGGTGAATTGTTTAACCGCGTTGTCTGCAGCAGCCACCATGCGCAGCTGCTGGGGCGGGGCGACCTGGACGGCAGCACCAACGTGAAACAACGGGAAACCCAGGGTCAAGGCGAACAAGCGCCGCAAGAGGAGGAGGTGTTTCATAGAATGGTGTGATTCTAAGAACGCCGCCATGTTCAGCTTTTTCAAAAAAAAACCGCCCACTCCTGCGCTTGCGCCCACGCCAGTCCCCCCCTCTGAGCCAGCTTCTGCGTCAGTTCCTGCGCCTGTTACGGCCCCTACACTGGTTGAAGCCCCCATCAGCGCGCCGGCGCCTTCGGTGCCAGACCGCGCTGTGGCCACGTCTGCGGCCCCTCACGTCAAAACACCAGAACCCGAGCGCAAAGGCTGGTTGGACAAGCTTCGGCAAGGCTTGCGTAAGACAGGCAGCGCCATCGCCACGGTGTTCACCGGGACACAGATTGACGATGCCCTCTACGAAGACCTGGAATCAGCGCTGTTGATGGCGGACACGGGTGTTCAAGCCACTGAATTTTTGTTGCAAGACCTCAAACGACGCGTCAAAGAAGCCAAGGCCACGGACCCCAGTGCGGTCAAAGCACTGTTGATTGACGCCATCACGGCATTGCTGCAACCGCTGGAGAAAGCCTTGGTGATCGGGGTGGCCAAGCCCACCGTGATCATGGTTGCGGGGGTCAACGGCGCGGGCAAGACCACGTCCATCGGCAAGCTGACGAAACACTTGTCATCCTCTGGCGCTGCCGTGCTGTTGGCGGCGGCAGACACCTTTCGCGCAGCGGCGCGCGAGCAACTGCTGGTCTGGGCTGATCGCAACACGGTAGACATCATCAGCCAAGAAGGCGGTGACCCTGCGGCCGTGGGCTTTGATGCCGTGAGTGCGGGCAAGGCGCGTGGCAAAGATGTGGTGCTGGTCGACACCGCAGGCCGCTTGCCCACCCAGTTGCATTTGATGGAAGAGTTGAAAAAGATCAAACGGGTGGTGGCCAAAGCAGACGCCAGCGCCCCCCACGAAGTGTTGCTGGTCATCGATGGCAACACCGGTCAAAACGCATTGGCCCAGGTCAAAACCTTTGACGAGGCCATTCAGCTCACGGGATTGATCGTCACCAAACTCGATGGCACGGCCAAGGGTGGCGTGCTGGCAGCGATTGCGCTGTGGTCGCGGGATCGGGCCGCCAACAACCCGCTGAAGGCAGCGGTGCCGGTGTACTTCATTGGCGTGGGCGAAAAACTCGAAGACTTGGAAACGTTCAAGGCCCGCGAATTTGCGCAGGCCCTGCTCGCCTGAGTCTGGTTCCCCATGTCTGGCGGTGGACTCCAGCATCTGGTGCTCGTTGGCGCGGGGCCACGCCATCGGGCCGTGCTGAGAGAACTGGGCAAGAAGCGACCCGTCAACCTGCGTGTCACCTTGATCAGCCACCACCCGAAACCGATCGACGCGAACCGATTGTTTGGTTTTGTGATGGGCTTCGACGCACAGGCCGACTGTGAGGTTGACCTGACCCCCTTGCTCGAAGCCAGCGGGGCAGTGCTCAAGCTGGGCCAGGTGACGGGGCTGAGCGTGACGGACAAGCAGCTGACCTTGACAAACGAAGAGGTGTTGCCCTACAACCTGCTCAGCGTGGACGCAGACGGTGTCTTGGACCGCACCTGCACAGAAGCCCGCATGCCTGGCGCCTTGCAAAGGGCCCTGCTGACCCAGCCGGTCGAGGTGTTTTTCAAGCTGTGGCCTCAGTTTTTGCAGCTGACCCAACACAAACCCTTGAACATTGCTGTCATCGGCGATGGCTTACAGGCCGCAGAGTTGGCCTTGGCCGTGGCCGCTCGCCTGGCGCGGGAACCCGAAACGCGAGCGCACCGCGTGACCCTGGTGCAAGGCGAAAGCGCTCACTCGAACGTCACGTCCGTCACTTCCGTCAACCCACCTGCCCCACCCAAGTTGGCAAGGGCAGTTACCCAAGCCTTGAAGAAAGCCCAGATCACCGTGCTGTACGACCGCTGCGTTGGACTGTCTGACACAGAGGTTCAACTGGCCAGTGGCATGCGTTTGGCGTGCGATGCCCCCATGGTTGCACTGCGCCCCAACCAGCCTTCGTGGTTGACATCCCAAGAAGGCAACACAATGCTTGCGGCAAACAACCTCGCTGCAGTGCTGGCGGCGCGAGCACCCCAACCAGCGCATGGTCTCTCTGCCCAATTCACTTGGACCAGTCTGGGATACCGTCACGCCGCATGCACACTGCAAACCAGGTGGGGGACCGCCGTTTTTTCAGGCCCCTGGGTGTGGGCCTGTCAACGTTGGTGTGAACAGGTGCACTGAAAACAAACATTGTGTAACAAAGCCATCCCACCATCGTCCCTAGGGCTACCGAACCCGTAGTACATTCAATGACCATGGCGACTGCTGACACTGCTCCACACGACTCTTCT
>CAZHDP010000497.1:0-2561 GCA_964531605.1 uncultured Burkholderiaceae bacterium
ACATCATGCGCGGCTGCTTTGGCGGCTGCACCTTTTGCTCGATCACCGAGCACGAAGGCCGCATCATCCAGAGCCGCAGCGAAGATTCGGTGATCAAGGAGGTTGAAGACATCCGTGACAAGGTCAAAGGCTTCACGGGTGTGATCTCTGACCTGGGTGGCCCCACGGCCAACATGTACCGCATCGGCTGCAAAAGCCCCGAGATCGAAGCCGCTTGCCGCAAGCCCAGTTGCGTGTTCCCCGGCATTTGCAGCAACCTGAACACCGACCACAGCGCGCTCATCCACATGTACCGACGGGCGAGGGCGCTCAAGGGCGTCAAAAAGATCCTCATCGGCTCTGGCCTGCGCTACGACCTGGCGGTGCAAAGCCCCGAGTACGTCAAAGAACTGGTGCAGCACCACGTGGGCGGTTACCTGAAGATCGCGCCCGAGCACACCGAGCAAGGCCCGCTCACCAAGATGATGAAGCCGGGCATCGGCACCTACGACAAGTTCAAACAGATGTTTGAAAAGTACAGCGCTGAAGCGGGTAAGAAGCAGTACCTGATTCCTTACTTCATCGCGGCGCATCCTGGCACGGCAGATACCGACATGATGCAGTTAGCTGTCTGGCTCAAGAAGAACGGCTTCCGTGCAGATCAGGTGCAAACTTTTTACCCCAGCCCCATGGCCACAGCCACGGCGATGTACCACAGCAACAAAAATCCGCTGCGCAAAATCACCCGTGACAGTGAATCGGTAGACATCGTGCGTGGCGAAAAGCGCCGCCGCCTGCACAAAGCTTTTTTGCGTTACCACGACCCCAACAACTGGCCGCTGCTGCGCGAAGCGCTCAAAGCCATGGGGCGGGCCGACCTGATCGGCAACGGCAAGCACCACCTGATCCCGACCTACCAACCGATGACGGACGGCAGCTACCAAAGTGCGCGCAAAAAGAACTCGACCGTGGCCCCGTCAAAGGGACGCGTGCTGACGCAGCACACCGGTTTGCCGCCTCGGGTCACAGGGTCCGCTGTGAACAAGCCTGGAGCACCGGTCAAAGTGCGCGGCAACAAGTGATCACCTCGGGGTAAGCCCCTGGCAGGGGTGTCCTCTGTACGACTGGTTGTGCGGGGCGTGCGTGACAGAATGCCGTTTGATTGAAACCCCAACGCCTTCTGGAGACACCCCATGCGCTCATCCCCTTCGGTCAACTTGCCCGTGTTGGCCCGTCGAGCCTTGACCCTGGTGGTGGCCGGCTGCTTGTCGGGTGTCGCATGGGGCCAAAATGCGCCAGCCACCTTCCCCAGCAAAGCGGTTCGCATCATCGTGCCGCAAACGCCTGGCGGCGCCTCTGATGCGCTGGCGCGCATGGTGGGGCAAAAACTGTCTGAACGGTGGGGTCAACCCGTGGTCATTGAAAACCGACCCGGTGCGGGCGGCAACATCGGCATGGACGCGGTGGCCAAAGCGCCAGGCGACGGCCACACCTTGCTGATGTCGTATGTCGGCTCGCACGCCATCAACCCCAGCATCTACAAAAAATTACCGTTTGACCCTGAGGCTGACTTCGTGGCGGTGGCCACCTTGGCCAACGTGCCCTTTGTGGCCGCTGTGAACGCGGGCGTGCCCGTGACGACCATGAAGGGGCTGGTCGCGTACGCTGCGCAAAAGCCGGTGTCCTTCGGCTCGGCAGGCAATGGCTCGGTCAATCACTTGCTGGGGGAAATGTTCAACACGGCCAGCGGCGCCAAGATGCAGCATGTGCCTTACAAGGGGGCCGCCCCGGCCCTGACGGATTTGATCTCGGGTCAGATCCAGGTGGTGTTCACCAGCTTGCCCTCGGTGGCGCAGCACATCCGTGGCGGCACCGTCAAAGGGCTGGGTGTGACGGGCTCCAAGCGCGCCGCGGCGTTCAAAGACATTCCCACCATCGCCGAGTCAGGGTTTCCCGGTTTTGTGATCAACCCCTGGTTTGGCTTGTTTGCGTCGAAAGGCACCTCCGAATCGGTTGCAAAGCAAATCAATGCGGACATCAAGAAGGTGATGGAAGACAAAGACTTGGTCGACAAATTCGCCGCGCTAGGGGCTGAGCCCTTTGAGACCACGCCGCAGGAGTTTCAGGCCATGTTGCATGCAGACATCAAAACCTGGGCTGCCGTGGTGAAAAGCTCTGGCGCGACGGCCGATTGATCCTGGATACCAAGAGGTTGTGACCATGAAAGTGAAGCGATTGGCCGGTGCCTTGGGTGCCGAAATTTCTGGCGTAGACCTGACCTTGGGCGTGCCCGCGTCGTTGGCGGCAGAGATCCGCGATGTGTTCTTGAAACACGAGGTGATTTTTTTACGCCACCAGCCTTTGACCGCAGCCCAGTTCATGGCCTTCGCCCAAGCCATGGGTGAGCCTGTCGAGTACCCTTTTGTGAAAGGCCTGGACGGCTACCCGCAGATCATTGAAGTCAAAAAGCTGGAGCACGAGAAAGTCAACTTTGGTGGTGTGTGGCACTCGGACACCACTTACTTGGAGATCCCTCCGATGGGTTCCATGCTGTTGGCCCGAGAAATCCCGCCTTATGGCGG
>CAZHDP010000498.1:0-2559 GCA_964531605.1 uncultured Burkholderiaceae bacterium
CGAGGTGGGTGTCGTTGGCGTCACAGGCACCCCGGGCGTCGGGTTGGTTTCCCCCGTTCCGGTGCCTCCTCCCCTGCCCGTGCCACCCGACCCACCACCGCCACAGGCGCTCAGGCACAGCAGGAATGCCACTGCCAAAACTTGTCTTGCTTGTTTCATGGCCGCGCCCCTCACTGCACGGTGGGCATGCTGCCCGTGTTGGGGTAGACGTAGCCCAGCCAGTCGTTGTAGTTGGTGTCGTACATCCAGCCCTGGCTGTACATGGATGAGTAGGCTGACTCGGGGAAGATGGCGTGGTCGTCCAGGTCGGCGTTGTACTTGCGCATCAGGCGAACGGTGCCAAGGGGTTGCGGTTGGTTTTTGGGGTACACAAAGCCTTCGATGCCGTCAACCTGGTAGCCCAACCATGCAAAGTAGGCAAGCTCATCCTTGTCAACCAGCACCGTGTCCATGTGACGCGGCTTGGCGGTGCAGGCATAGGGTTGCCCCACGTTGGATGGGTCGTTGCACTTCCAGCTCATGCGGTACATGGCCCGCAGCGGTACGGCAGCGTTCTTGGGGTTCAGGTCGGTGGTGAACACCCAGACCTGGGCCTTGACGTAGGTGGAGGTGTCACCGCCCCATGATGCCCCACTGGCCCCCGGCAGGCTGTAGCCCGTGACGCCGGTGCCGTAGGATGCCACGTATTTGCTCTCGAGGTAGTCGGTCGCGTCGTTGATCCTCACGCGCGGGCGCATCATGCCCAGAGCGGCGGACCGAGCCATGTGGGGCACGGTGGTGTACAACGAGTCTGAGCGCCAGTAGCTGTAGTACGAAAACAGTGGCGTCAGGCGGGTGGGGTTGACTGCCAATGCAGCATTCACCGCTGTGAGAGCATTGGGCAAGCCGTAGCCATACTCTGCACTGGGGCTGGCCGCGTTGCTGCCACTTTGGCGGATGATGTTACGCACCTCGTTGGCCGTGGCGCGTGGCTTGATGGAGGTGATGAGCCCGGCCAGGGCGGTGATGTAAGGTGCCGCCATGGAGGTGCCGGTGCAACTGCCCACGCCATCGCCCAGGCCGCTGCCGGGGAATCGCAGGTAGGACTCGTCATACCCGGCGGCGTCGCCGCAATGTGAGAGCGCTTCATCGCCATACCCTAAGCCTGCTGGAAATGTCGATACGATGCTTTTGGCAGGTCCCATGACGCCGCCTATTGATGCCCAGTTGGAGCCTTGCTCCTTACCGGAAACTCCAATACCATTTGTCCAGCGCTGACCATTGGATGCAACGCCTCCTACCGGAAAAATGCTGTAGCCGTCACCTAAATTAGCCGGAAAATGCGGCCCCCCGACCAAGGTTGCAGGAAAGTCGCCTGATGCTGTATTGTTGTTATTGCCTGCGGATTGGACTACCAGCACACTGCGCTGCGTTGCAAAGCTCAGGGCAGTACAAATAGACTCGGCATTTACACAATCCCAAAACGTATTTCCGCCGCTCCAGTTGATCAACTGCATTCCAGAATCCACCGCAGCTCGCATGTATTTGGCGATTGATTCAACAGTTGCCCCATAGTCTCCCACCCCATAGGGGTAGGTCACGAAGCTGCATTCCGGGCAAGCACCTGCTACGTAGCCGCTGTTTGGTGTCGTGCCTGTGCCGTTATTGTGTTGAGCTGCAAGTATCCCAGATACATGCACGGTGTGCGGATAGCCAACACCATTATTTTTCGTCGGATCGTCGGTACCATACCCGGGTGCGTAACCGATCCCAGTGACTTCAGGCATGATCATTTGATTTCGAAAATTGCTTTTGAGATCATCGTGAACATTGATGCTGATCTTCAGGTTGATGCCTGACCACGGGTAGGGCGTGAGCGTAGTCGCAAGCCCCGGCCAACCCGCGTCCAGCACCCCCACATAGCTTTGCCCCCGCGTCTTGTCCCATGCCGCCGGAAACTGCATCTGGTGTAGCCCCCACTGGTACTGGGCTGGGTTACCGTTGTTGGAGAAATATGCATCGTTGGGCGTGCTTGACTTGACAGCACCGGCGCTGTTGTTGCCCACGAACGCAAACCCCGTGTCCTGGCGCAGGCGGGCCAGGGCCAGTTGTGCCAGCGCCACGCTGTCGTAGCGCAGCACCATGTAGCGGTCCAGCCGCTCACGCGGGTCGTAGGTGAGGCCAGTGGCCTTGGCCTCAGGCGACACCACGGCCGCGGCGGCGCGGTCTTCATCACTCATGCGATCAATGGCAATCATGTACCTGACGTGGATGGGGCCGCCCAGGGCCAGGTCCAGCGCTTTGTCACGCGCCAGCACAGCGCGCTGGAAAGCGCGCTCCACCGCAGGGGCCGCGGCGTTCTTGGCCAAGCCGGGCGCCAGGAAGGCCACGCGGTCTGAGTTGTCGTGGTTGAGGCGGACGATCAACTCGTTGGAGTTTCTCGTCTGGGCGTCCACGATGAACTTGCCTGGTGTGGCTACAAAAGTGGCAGGTTCGGCTGGCGGTCTCACTTGCATGCTGCTTGCCTTACGGGCGAAATAGCGCGTCGCAAAATCAGCGTTCTGGGTCGCTGAGGCATTG
>CAZHDP010000499.1:0-2550 GCA_964531605.1 uncultured Burkholderiaceae bacterium
GGCTCGAGGATGAGCAGGTCGGGGATGTGGGTGGGGGTGACGGTGTAGGGCATTGGGGTTACAACAAGCGCTGGCTTTTCAGTGCGGCAGGAATGGCGAATCAGGGAGGTGTCTGCTCAGGTCCATTCGGTCATGGAGGATTCGCAGGATGTCCAGCACTTGTTCTTCTGAAACTCTGAAAACCACAAAGTGGCTTGCTTTGCGGCCATGGCGCGCAATGTGCAATGTACAAATGCCTGGTGCCAATTCATTTCGGTTTTTGACACCGGGCGTCTCAGGACCATTTGTCAGCGCCTCAAGTGCCAGTGAGATCGTTTCTAAGTATTGGTCGGCCTGTAACGCACCAAACTGCTCTGCGGTCCATTTGGTGATGTCCAAGACGTCTAATTCGGCTTGATGGGTCAGCCGCACGATCCAGTTTCGACTCATGTCGGTCGGGTGACTTTCGCGGTCAGTGAATGAAGGTGCGCACGCAAGGATTGCGCCGAATCGAAGCTGGTGAATCGCCCCGCGTCTATGTCTGCGATGCCAGTCTGCACGGCTGTTCGCAGGGCTTCGAGGCGATACGCGTCTTCGGCTTCTCGCTGCTCGACCAGCCGAAGCCCTTCGCGCAGCACTTCACTGGCATTTTGGTATCGCCCTCCGCTGACCAGCTGCTCAACCAGCGCGGCTTGGTGCTCTGTCAGGACAACGTTACGTGTAGGCATGGTTTTCCCCTTTAGCTATGTTGGCATATTATGCCAATACAAACCAATCCTCTTTCAAAAACACCCGCGCATCGCCAAAGATCTTGGGCTCGAGGATGAGCAGGTCGGGGATGTGGGTGGGGGTGACGGTGTAGGGCATGGGGGTTGTCTGTCGGGGCTGAAACCGCCGACCTACTGTTGAGTGAATGCTTGACGGGCGAGTGCGAGGAGAGTTTCAGCTTGGTTGAGGCATTCCTTCAGCAAGCTTTCGGTGATGAGTTCGCCGTCGTAGTCGGTCAAGTTTCTTTGTTTGCGCAATCTGTCTAAAATTCTGACAGTGGTGGGTGCCACGTTCAGGGTGTGGACAAGGCATTGCAATGTGGTTTGGTGGTGGCCGGGTTTGCTGGTCGATGTTCTGTAACCCTGACACAGCAAGGCAGCATCGGCTACGGCTCGAATGGCTGTGTAGGCGCAATCAAAACGGGTCTCCATGCTGTTGTCGCTGCGTTTAGCGTCTTCCAATCTGCTTTGCGCAACGTGCAGCATTTTTTGCTGCAGTTCAACAGAAAACGGCACCGAATCCAGCAAGCCAATGCGGTGCAGGTTGCTGAGGAGCTCAGAGTTCATCTTCTGCGCCCATGATGAAGAGCTTAGGCTTGTCCATCAGTTCTTGAACAAATGTGTTATGCGCTTGTTTTTTGTCTGCCCACTCTTGGCGGGTCATGACTTTGGGGTTGATTTCGCGCGACAGAGTTGTTTGTGCGTCGTACACCGCATTCACCACCTGCCCAAAGCTGACGTCACCAATGATCATGAGGTCCACATCACTTTGTGGGCCTTCTGTGCCTTTGGCCATGGAACCAAAGACAAACGCTTGAGCAATGTGTAGCGTGAGCGATTGCAACGCTGTGACCAATACATCTTTGAGCCCGGTGGTTTTGCGTATCAGACCAGACAATTCCGAGTAGACCGGGTGTTCGGTATTGGCGCAAAACTGTGTTTGATTGCCTACTTTTTGCATCCGAAGCAACCCGACAGCCACCAAGCCGTCGAGTTCTTTCTTGAGCGTGCCGGGTGAAGCACCTGTCAGTCGTGCCAGCTCCCGAAGATGAAGCCATTTTTGTGGATTCATCAGCATCAAGGCCAATACTTTGCGACGGTATTGGTTGGGGAAAAGAATTTCTGACAAAGATAGAAAGTTTTCCATGAAAGAACGTTTGTTTTTTTATGGAAAACATTTTAAAGCAAAGCGCCCAAGCAAACCCTAGCATCGCCAAAGACCTTGGGCTCCAGGATGAGCAGGTCGGGGATGTGGGTGGGGGTGACGGTGTAGGGCATTGGGGTTGTCTGTCGGGGCTGAGGCCACCGACCTACTATGGGGTGGGCAGAGCGCTCCGGAGGTGTCTGATTTTTTGCCAGAGTACGGCCCGGGGCATTTGCATGGCCATGGCTTGCATGCAGCGCTCCAGCCATTCTGGTTTGTTTTCCATTCGGTCGATGGCTTTGCCCAGGTCCCGGCTGATGGCGGTGCCATAGGCTTCGCTGGCTTTCTCCAGTGCGGCACGCAGTTGCGGCAGACTCAGGTCCATCATTGCCAGATCAATCACGTCGCGGCTGAATACACCTGCATCTGCTTGTCGGTCTGCATTGGCCAGCAGTTTGCTTGCCGCCATGTCCAACACCGTCAAGGTGCCTACGCCACACAGTTGGTCTTGCGGCCCCGGGGCTTGCAATGCGATGCGGGCTTCACGCACGATTTCAAACTTGATGGCGTGCCCGTCCATGCGCACTTGGGTGCGTATGCCGTATTGGTCTGCACGCACTTCGCGCAAGAGCTCCAGCGGCATGGCCCCTTGGCGCGTGA
>CAZHDP010000500.1:0-2541 GCA_964531605.1 uncultured Burkholderiaceae bacterium
AGCGGTAGCCCAATGCAGTGGGAATGCGGCCTGCCGAGGTGTGCGGGCTGGCAATGAGGCCCAACTCCTCCAAATCCGACATCACATTGCGGATGGTGGCCGGTGACAACTCCAGGCCAGAGGCTTTCGAGAGCGTGCGAGAACCGACAGGCTGCCCGTCGGCGATATAGCGTTCGACCAGCGCTTTGAGCAACAACTTGGCACGATCATCTAGCATGCAACCATTTTAGTGATGTAATTTGAGAATGAAGCCCTCGAAGTCCCAATTCCACACGGTTGCATTGATCGGCAAGTACCACACGACCGCGCCGAGCAACTCCCCAGTGTCGCCACGCAAGGTGTTGCAAGACCTGGCGCACTTCCTGCACGACCAGGGCTGTGAAGTGGTGATGGAAAAAGACACCGCCAACAACACAGGGGTGCTGGGCGACCATGTGCATGATGTGGAAGGCATAGGCAAGCACTGTGATTTGGGCTTGGTGGTGGGTGGCGACGGCACCATGTTGGGCATAGGCCGTCGATTGGCGCCGTTTGGCGTTCCGCTGATCGGCATCAACCAGGGCCGGTTAGGGTTCATCACCGACATTCCGCTCGAAGCCTATGCAGACACCCTCAAGCCCATGTTGCGCGGGGAGTACGAAGAAGACCATCGCGGACTGATGCATGCCCAGGTGCTGAGGGATGGCCATTGTGTGTACGACGCGCTGGCCATGAACGATGTGGTGCTGAACCGAGGCGCCACGTCTGGCATGGTGGAGTTTCGGATCGAGGTGGACGGGCACTTTGTGGCGAACCAGCGTGCAGATGGGTTGATCATCGCGTCACCGACCGGGTCAACGGCCTATTCGCTGTCGGCAGGCGGGCCCCTGTTGCACCCTTGCATACCCGGCTGGGTGATGGTGCCGATTGCACCGCACACCCTCTCTAACCGGCCCATCGTGCTGGCGGCCGAGTCCGAAATCACCGTGACCCTGCTCGCCGGGCGCGATGCCAGTGCCAACTTTGACATGCAGTCCTTGGCTTCACTGTTGCACGGAGACCGCATCAACGTGAAGCGGTCCGAGCACCACGTGCGCTTTTTACACCCCAAGGGATGGAGCTACTTCGACACGCTGCGCAAGAAGCTCCATTGGAACGAGGGGACGGCCTGACATGGCGCTCAAACGCATCGTGCTGCGCGATTTTGTGATCGTGCGCGAGTTGGAGCTGGAATTGTCTGGCGGATTCACCGTGCTGACCGGCGAAACGGGGGCAGGCAAGTCCATTTTGATCGACGCATTGCAACTCGCGCTGGGTGCCCGCGCCGACGCTGGCGTGGTCCGAACCGGGGCCCATCGGGCAGAGATTTGCGCGGAATTCGACGCCCCCGCATTTGCCACGCATTGGCTGGATGCTGCTGGGTTTGATGCGGCACCCACGTTGCTGCTGCGCCGTGTGATCGATGGTCAAGGCAAAAGCCGCGCCTGGGTGAATGGCAGCCCTGCGACAGCGACCCAACTGCGCGAGCTGGGTGAGCACTTGCTGGACATCCATGGCCAGCATGCTTGGCAAAGCCTCACGCGCGCACAGTCCGTGCGGGAACTGTTGGATGCCTACGCAGGCCATGATTTGAAAAAACTCACCCAGTGCTGGCACGCCTGGCGTGAAGCCTCTCAGCGTTTGCAAGAGGCCAAAGCCGCGCAAGACAGCCTGCAACGAGAGCGCGATCGCCTGAGTTGGCAAATCGGCGAGGTGGACAAATTGGCCCCGCAAGAAGCCGAGTGGGAAGACATCAACAGCCGTCACGCGCGGCTGTCCAACGCGCAGGCCTTGATGGACGCTGCCGAACGCGCACTTCAGGCCCTGGAACACGAGGGCGACAGTGCGGTGTCGCAGCTGTCACAGGCGCATGCCACCGTGAGCCGCCACGAAGACGTGGAACCCGCCTTCAAAGCGTTGGCTGAGGTGTTGGCATCCAGCCTGGCGCAAGCCGAGGACGCAGCCCACAGCCTGCACCACTACTTGCGCAAGGTCGACCTGGACCCGCAGAGTCTGGCCAAACTGGATGAACGGATGGGCCTGTGGGTCACGCTCGCTCGCCGTTACCGTCGTCAACCTCAAGAATTGCCGGCGTTGCTCCAGAGCTGGAAAGACGAGCTGATCAAACTTGATGAAGCTACTGATTTGATAGCATTAGAAGCAGCAGAATCAGGCGCAAAGGCCCTTTTTGATGTACAGGCGCAGTTGATTTCCAAGGCGCGGGCCAAGGCGGCCCCCAAGCTGGCGAAAGCGATCACCGCGGCCATGCAGGGCTTGGGCATGCAGGGCGGGCAATTTGCAGTCGCTGTGCAGCCATTGCCTGAACCGGCCATGTCGGGCATCGATCAAGTTGAGTTTTTGGTCGCGGGTCACCCCGGCCACCCACCTCGTCCGGTGGGACGAGTGGCCTCTGGCGGCGAGCTCTCGCGCATCGCGCTGGCCATCGCGGTGACCACCAGCCAATTGGGCAGCGCGCCCACACTGATTTTTGACGAAGTCGAGTCGGGCATCGGCGGTGCGGTC
>CAZHDP010000501.1:0-2527 GCA_964531605.1 uncultured Burkholderiaceae bacterium
GGCTGCGGGCGTCTGCACCTGCGGTCACCGTTACCCATCCTGCATCAACCAAGGGTTTGAGGTTGCGCGTCAGGGTAGACGCCTCCATTTTCATGCTGGCCGCCAGGTCCACCGGGCGTATCGGGCCGAGCTTTTCCACGTGTGACAGCAACGAGTATTGGGTGGTCTTGAGTCCCGCTTGGCTCAGTTCAGTGTCGTAGTGTTGGGCCACGCGACGCATGAACTGCCGCAGCTTGGCATTGGTGCATCCCTGTGGACGTTCGGATTGGGGCACAGCGAGGGTCATCAAACAATTGTAGCTGCAATCATTGCATATGCATCATTGTGGTGCGCCGGTAACGCCGCGCGCGTGGTGTGTCGGCGGGTGTGTGGACAGCCAAGCGTCCACCGACAGTTGGCCTGGGCCGTGTGCCATGAGGTAGAGCAACACGGCAGCCCAGGTGCCGTGGGTGGCGTAAGCGTCGGGGTACACCAACAGCTGTATCACCAAGGTCATGCCCAGCAAGGCCATGGCCGACAGCCGGGTTGCCAGCCCAGCCAGCAGCAGCAGGGGGAACAGGTGCTCACCCAGGGCGGCGAGCCCTGCAGCCCACTCAGGCGAAATCAGCGGCAGTTTGTACTCTTCTTTGAACAAAAACACCGCGTTGTCCGACAGCCGAGGCAGGCCCCAGGTGAACGTGCCGCTGACCATGTCCACAGCAAAGCCTTCGACTTTGGTTTGCCCCGATTTCCAGAAGACCGCCGCAATCGAGAACCGTGCGAGCAGCGCCACAACGGTGTTGGGTAAGCGTGCCAAGGTGATGTTGATCATGGTGAATCCTGGGTTTGATCCGTTGGCGGGATGGTGCCTGTGACCAAGCCATGGCGCACCAGCAAGGCCAGCGCTTGGCTCAAGTCAAATGAGGCGTCTGCGTTCAAGGCGGCTTCAGTTGCGTCTGCCAGCGTGCCGCCGCCTTGCAAGTCGGACAGCCAACCGGCGGTATGGCGGGGTGTTGGCAACACCATCACCTCCAGACCGCTGCGAAACACCCATGCGGATTCGCCGCAGTGCATGTCAATGTCTGTCCATGCCACGCTGCTGCCGTCCTGGTGTGCGGCCCAAATCGACACGACCGGATGGGCCGAGCAGAACAGGTGCACGCTGGGGTGACATGACCAACGCTGCCCGGTCAGGCTCACGGGATCTTGCAACAAGGCAGTCCATTGCGCTGCAGCCATCGGGAGCGCATCGGCAGCATGCAACGCCTGCCAGCGCAGGTATTCCAGCCGCACAAGGTCGGCCAGACTGGGCAGGCTTTGGGCCGGCGCAAAGGCCTCAATGAACGCGGGCAAGTCACCGCCATAGTGTGCGAGCACCCTCGTGCGTGGCGGACAGGTGCGTACAAACTGTCTGCACATGGCTCGGAAAAAATCCTCCCCTGCCCATTGCTGTGCCACTGGAAAGCTTTGGGCGAGTGCATCGACCAAAGACACCACCACGTTGTTGCGGTGCACATCGAGCCTGCGTTTGGGGTCACTGCAGTTCCAGGTGGTCAGTCTCGGAGGGACGGGGGCGTCTGGGTCGAGTAACGCGGCTGTCCACACGTCATGTCTGCTCATGGGGGAGCCTTTTGCCGTTGTGAAGCGCCATGTGCAAGCGTGTCTCGGCCTGGCGTGCCTCGTGGTGCAACACCTCGAAAGTTGGTACGTTGTTGTCACGCTCGATGAGCGTGGGGCAGGGGCCTGTCAGCGTCAGCGCGACGTCATACAAGTCCCACACCTCTTGGGCCACCTCTGTGCCGTGGGTGTCAATCAGCAAGCGATCGCCTGCCGAATCTTTGTCTTCAGCGAAGCCCGCCAAATGAATTTCTTGGACTGCCTCGCACGGAAATTCGTGTAACCATTCAACAGAGTCTTGGCCGTGGTTGATGCTAGAAACACAGATGTTGTTCACGTCCAGCAGCAATGCACACCCTGTGCGGCGCACCACCTCGCGCAAAAAGTCACCTTCGCTGCGGGTGGAGCTGGCGAAGGCCACACACGTTGATGGGTTCTCGAGCAGCAGCATACGGCCAAGCCGTGTTTGCACTTGGTCGATGTGGGCACACACGCGTTGCAGTGTGGCCAGGTTGTAGGGGATGGGCAGCAGGTCGTTGAAAAACACCTCGCCATGGCTGGACCAGGCCAGGTGTTCCGAAAACATGACCGGCTGGTAACGCTCCACCAAACGGGCCACAGCGTCCAGGTGCCCCTGGTTGATCGGCGACTGACCGCCAATAGACAAACCCACACCGTGGATGCTCAAGGCATACCGCTCACGGATGCGTGTCAGGTGGTGGTGCATGGGGCCACCCGCCACCAGGTAGTTTTCGGCATGCACCTCGAAAAACCCCACATCCGGGGCCTGTTCATGAATGCACTGAAAGTGCTCGGGTTTGAGCCCAAGCCCCGCCCGGTGGGCCAGAGCGGAAGGTGCTTGCGCAAGCATGGCGAGTGTCCTCGTCTGTGCCCAGGTGTGATCAGGCCTTGTCCTTGAACTCTTTGAGCT
>CAZHDP010000502.1:0-2523 GCA_964531605.1 uncultured Burkholderiaceae bacterium
GGATGACCGTCTTTGCCACATATTGCATGTTGAGCAAGACACGTTGCAGATTACGTTTGTGAGAGCACTCAAACTCACCGGAAAACACCAAATTCAGGCCGTGATCCTTGAGTGCCTGCGTCATATCGGGCCGCCAATGCGCTTTGCCGCCAAGGCCGCGAGTTTTCTGCCGAGAATGAGCAACGCCATAATGCTCATCGGCAAAGCACGCGATAAAGTCCTCGAAACGCCCGACACCTTGGCGTATATGATCAAGCAGATCGCCGGTAAAATTGATTATATTCAGATAAATTCGTGTTGGAATGACGGGATGCTGATTACTACCCGGCCTCTTTAGGTAAAAACTATTTGGATTAACTACGGCGTATCCCAACCGTGCGCTGCCCGCCCTGGCCAAGCCTTGCAAAATCCCTGAAAGAAACCCGTGATCAAATGTCTTTTCACGAATAAAGGCTGCCAGATACACCGGGACGGTAAGGAGTTGCTGCAAGGACAGCGTCCCCACCAAAGGCCTTTGCTTCTGCTCAAGACAGAATTGCATGGCAATGCGCAGCACAACCCAATACTGATAGAGCGTGGTTACACTCAGCTTCCCGAGTCGCCCGCCACCGGCAAAGTAGATCAGGCAGTAGAGCAGATACTTAGCCTCCTCTATCAGCGCTTTCTGCTCTGCCCCGCCTTCGTCGAACACCGTGTCAAAGTAAATCTTCCCGATTTTCTTTGCACTCAGCCGGTATGGGTTAAAGTCCCATACTGCGTCGGCGTACACCGCCGTGGCAGTACCAGTCCCATCACGACAGAGTACAAAGCCGGGCGCAGGCTTGCCATACTGATACAGCGCATTATCTGGCTTACAAATTTCGGAGAACTGACCGCTCGAAAACACACTGCCGATCGACTGGACAACCGCATTCAAAACACCACCCCCATTATCTCATAACGGCTCAAGCGGGCTTCCCAAAACGCGGTCAGTACGCCGTACTCAAAAACCTTGGCCCTGACCATTTCGATCAACTGCTTCACCGCATCAGAACGTTCAGCAAGCGCTTCAACGATGAATTCGATGCGAATCGACAACTCTTTGTACAATTCATCGGCATGCGCGGCATCCGGTGCTAATTTACGCACGGCATTGATCACATACTGCAAACTCCGCAGCTTGTGTAGGTCTTCTTCATCGCTGTGACAGATATAGTGCTCGCAGTACAAGCAACCGTACTGAGTGCGGCAGTTCGGCTCGATTGCAACAGCTCCGACATCGCGTACAGGGATCGGCTGATTGAACCCGTCACAATGCCCCGTCCCGGTTGCGATCTGGGCGCCAGTTCCCCCCTCGCTGCGTTCACGCACGACCTGGGCGGCATGACGAACGGCCTGCCAGAACTGGCCGAACTCGCCCTCCAGCTGCTCAGGCGGCGCCTGGGCATAGCTCTGTTGATTCACCGCCTCAGTGTGACCCAGCGATGCCGCAACGGCGGACGGCGACTGGCCTGCGGTGTGCTGCCCAACGCTCTTGAACTTGCGCATTTGGCGTGACGACAGTCTTGTCACCTTTGGATCGAGGAATCTGCCACTGATAGTGTTGTAGAACAATTTTAAGGCCTGGCTGATATCTAGTTCGCCAAAGGCACTTTCTACGCTTTTACGCTTATCAGACTGAGGCATCGAAAAGAACAGCCGCTCATGCGTTGCGCCGTTTAGAATCCACTCACGGAGCTTGAGGTACTCTTTCAAAAGAGCCAGCCCATTGACACGCCCGACATTATAATTATTCAACTTCCCGGCCGCTCGAAACTTCACAGCCGATAACTCTTTCTTGATTGGAGACTTCTCGACATCGAGCGCATCTGCGTAGCCAAACTGTGCAAACTCGGTCGGAGTGGCCCCTGTCACCATCAGGAAAAGACACGCATAGGCTTTCGCAGCCAGGCTCGCCACTTGATATCGGTGCCAATGGCGGGCATCGTCGTTAGCTGCCTGAAAACTATCCCGAGAACGTTTCAGGTCTCTCGCCACATTTGCTTTAGGGCTCTTTCTCCGCCCCAATCTGTCACAGGTCGCCACGTATTCTTCGACCGTGGCAATACGTCGCTCAGCAGCGTTATATGTAGGGGGAGATTCCTTGAATGGGCCAACCGCCCCCCCATTCGATGGAAACACAACAACCTCGTAATTTCGGATCGGGACGACCAAAGGATAGGGCTTGTTGTTCAGAACAAAATTTCTGCCCTGCTGGGCAATGGCCAAACAAACGTCGCGATACAACTCGACATGAGCAGGACTGACTGCCTCCGATTCGCTTTCACCCCTGATTATGATCGCCCCGGCGAGAATATGTTGACTGCTCTCTGGATAGAGCAATTCAATAAGACTGGTGGCGCGAGACTGAGCATTGCGAGCACTGAGGGGCTGCAACTCCTTATGGGCTACTCGGTGATTCAGGTGCGCGGTATAGTCCCGATAGCACCCGGGGCGTAAGCCTCACGTGGAAAGACCACCGTGTAATAAATTGCGGTTTCCCAG
>CAZHDP010000503.1:0-2512 GCA_964531605.1 uncultured Burkholderiaceae bacterium
GGTAACGAGCTGGATCAACATGATGGTTCCTTGGGGTGACAGGGTACGGGGTGAGGTGAATGCCGTGTAGCGATGAACGTAATGTGCCCGCACCCGCTGTGCCACACCACCGGCTTGCGACGAAATGCACTTTGGCCGGTGCCAAATGTAGAAATGCGGCAGAAATGGGGAAGAAAAGGATCAGACAAGGATCTGACCAGAGGCCAAGGGCAGTTCAAAAGCAGGCGGCGATAATCAGCGTCAGTAGTGGGGCCTGCTTCTTGGCCCCAATGAACAGGGACTGCGCGTGGACATTGTGTTGCTGTTGAAAACCGTCATCATGGGCGTGGTGGAGGGCTTGACCGAGTTCTTGCCGATTTCATCGACCGGGCACCTGATTTTGGCGGGGTCGCTCTTGGGCCTGCACGACGAAAAAGCCAAAGTGTTTGAAATCGCCATCCAGACCGGGGCGATCTTCGCGGTGATCTTGGTCTATTGGCAAAAAATCAGCCAAACCGTGCTGGACTTGCCCAAGCGCGCCAGCGCCCAGCGTTTTGCGGCCAACGTGGTCATTGGCTGCTTGCCCGCTGGCGTGTTGGGTGTGCTGTTCAACAAAGCCATCAAAGCCCACTTGTTCAACCCTCAGGTGGTGGCCAGCACCTTCATCATTGGCGGTTTGATCATTTTGTGGGCCGAGCGCCGACCTGCCACGGCCACGCGTGTGCACGATGTAGACCAGATGAGTGGGCTGGATGCCCTGAAGGTAGGCTTGGTGCAATGCCTGGCCATGGTGCCTGGCACCAGCCGCAGCGGTGCCACCATCATCGGTGGCATGTTGCTCGGGCTGTCACGCAAGGCGGCGACTGATTTTTCGTTCTTTTTGGCCATCCCCACGCTGATCGGCGCCGGGGCTTATAGCCTGTACAAAGAGCGGGCGATGTTGTCGATGGCCGATGCGCCCATGTTTGGCGTGGGCTTGCTGTTTTCGTTCATCAGCGCCTGGGTGTGTGTGCGCTGGTTGTTGCGTTACATCGCGACACACGACTTTGTGCCGTTCGCGTGGTACCGCATTGTGTTCGGTGTGGTGGTGTTGGCCACAGCCTGGACAGGTGTGGTGGACTGGGCTGGCTGAGCAGGCCCACAAAGGCCGCCCACAGTGTCAGGACTGACTGGCCACCAACATGCAGGCTGTGAGCGCGGTGAGGCAGACCGCGTGGCTCACAAAAAAGTGCCAGAAGCCGTGTTCTAGCTGCTGTCGAAGTTGCTCGATCATCGCGTCTGGCGTGGAGAAAAAGTCCCTGAGCGTCGTTGTGTTTGTTTTTCCGAATCGAGAAGTATTGCAGGAATTACGCCATCTTTGACGCTCATTCGGTGTGAATATTCACACCATGTCTTTCCAGTACATGTCGATCGCTGCGGCGGTGGCAGCGGGCTTTTCCATGGGGAACAGGTGACTGCCTTTGAGCAGGCTGATGCGGCCTTTGGTGATTTTTTCGGTCATCGCCATGCCCACTTGCTTCATTTCCACCGAGTGCAAACCACCCACAAAGGCAGCAGGGCATTTGAGCGGGTGGCGGCGCAACAGGCTGTCGAGGTTGTGGGGCAGGGTGTTGTAGATGGCCGTTTCGGTCTCGCGGCTGAAACTCAGCACACGTTTGGTGTGCCCCGTCTTGTCGGTGTCATCGTGTGTGCAGTGGTCGATGTAGTCTTCCAGCACTTTGGGTTCCCAGCGGGCAAACACCTTTTTGCTCTGAAAGTGCGCCAGTGCAGCAGCTCTGTCGGGCCAGTTGTCGCGGCGCTTTTGGCTGATGGCCCCAGGTGAAAAGCTGCCCACCAGGTCGGTGCGCTTGATCACGCTCAGGGCGTTGGCTCGCCAGCCGCCAAGGATGGGCGAGTCCAAGAGCAGCAGCGCTTTGGCCAACTCGGGGTGACGCGCTGCCACCATCAGGCTCAAAAAGCCACCGAGCGAATGGCCCACCAGGTAAGCCGGTTCGCCGGCCTTGTCGGTTTCGCGCAGGGCAAAGTCGCTCAGTTGCTGTACCAGGTGTGGCCAGTTGTTGGTGACCGGGTACGCATCGTCATGGCCAAACCGGTCCACCGCTTTCACGCTGAAGCCTTTGGCGCGCAGCAAACGAAACAGCTCACGGTAAGTTCCCGCAGGGAAACTGTTGGCATGGGAGAAGATCAGCAGGCTCATGACGGGGGGCTCAGGCGGCGCGGGAAATCAAGGGCATCGTTCAGATCAGCTTTTCGTCTGGTGAGGCGATTTTTTTGATGGGGGCACTGCGGCCTTTTGCCCCCATCAGTGGGATGTCTGTCTTGCCACCGTTCCACATGGGGTCTTCGATGCTGTCAAACACCTCGCGCAGCTTCACGCCCCAGCTGTCGTGCAGCATGCGGAAGTAGGGGTTGTTTTCGTCGATGCACACGATCTTGTCGGTGTGGAAGCTGTTGGCCTCGTACACCACCAAGTCCAGAGGCAAGCCCACCGACAGGTTGGACTTGAGGGTCGAGTCCATCGACACCAGCGCGC
>CAZHDP010000504.1:0-2506 GCA_964531605.1 uncultured Burkholderiaceae bacterium
CAGAAGTGCTCGTGAATGCCCGTTACACCGGGTTGCTCGCCTTGTTGGTGGTGCTGACGTCGGCAGGCCTGGTGTGGTACACCACCCGTCGGGTCAGCGAGCCCGTCAACGCGCTGTTGCATGCGGTGCACGGCATCGCTGATGGCCAATTCGACGCGCGGGCTCCGGTGGAAGGGCCTTTGGAAATTGCCAATGTGGCCAGTGCGTTCAATGCGATGTTGGACCAGCTGCAGGCGGTTGAAGAGAAGCTGCAGGTCAGCGAAAACCACTACCGCATGCTTTTTGACACGTCCCCAGATGCCATCCGTGTGGTGTGCGGGGACCGCGTCGTCATGCTCAATGCCGCCGGCATGAAGTTGTTTGGCGCGGACTCACCCACAGGGTTGACCGACAAATTGATCCATGAACTGGTAGACGTGGAGTTGCGCGAGGCTGTGCACGAGCGTTTGCGTGCGGCCATCGAGGACAACCGCAGCTCACCGCTGATGGAGCAAACGCTGAACAGGCCTGATGGCACGCGTGTGCACGTGGAAGCGATCACCACGCCTGTTGTGTACCAAGGGCAGCAAGCCGCACTCAGCTTGATCCGTGACATCACGCAGCGCAAGTTGGCTGAAAGCGCCTTGCGTGAAAGCGAAGCCCGGTATGCGCGGGTGATCGAAGGTTCAGCAGAAGGGTTTTGGGATTGGGACATTCCAGGCCACGTGTTCAAGGTCAGCAGGCGGTTCGAGGAAATTTTGGGGTACGAACCAGGGGGGTGGCAGGTTGAGCCCAGTGACTGGTGGTCTCACGTGCATCCCGACGAGTTGGACATGGTGGTGTCTTCACTGCACACACACCTCAAGGGGTACTCGGCGATTCATGAAGTGGAGATGCGGCTCAAGACGGCCCAAGGGGATTGGCTCTGGGTGTCGCTGCGTGGCAAGGCTGTGCGGCGCAACGAGGAGGGGCGTGCTTTGATCATGTCCGGTACCTTGATGGACATCAGCCAACGCAAACAAGCCGACGCCTTGATTTGGCGGCAAGCCAACACCGATGCGCTGACAGGTCTGCCCAACCGCCGCTTGTTGCGCGACCGCTTGGACCAAGCCATTCAGCAGTGCCAGCGCACGGGCGCCCGCATGGCGGTGTTGTTCTTGGATTTGGATTTGTTCAAAGAGGTCAATGACACGCTGGGGCATGACCAGGGCGACGTGTTGCTGGTGGAGGCCGCCCGTCGAATCAGTGCGGCTGTGGGCCCCTCTGCGACCGTGGCCCGCCAAGGGGGTGACGAGTTCACGGTCGTCATCCCTGACGTCCAAAACACCGAAGAAATCGAAACCATCGCATTGCGCCTGATACAGAGTTTCAGTGGCGCGTTCAAGCTTGGGTTCGATCAGGTGTTCATCACTGCCAGCGTGGGCATCACCTTGTTCCCCGACGATGCGTCAGATGTGGAGGGCTTGCTCAAGCGGGCAGACCAGGCCATGTACGCGGCCAAAGCCGCCGGTCGAAACCGGTTCAGCTACTTCACCCCTGCGTTGCAGGAGTCGTCCCAGTACCGTCTGCGACTGACCAACGACCTCCGAAGCGCTTTGACGCGAGATGAGTTCAGTGTGTACTACCAGCCTATTGTGAATTTTGCCGACGGCAGTTTGCACAAGGCGGAGGCGCTGATACGCTGGGCTCATCCGACCAGGGGCATGGTCAGCCCTGCTGCATTCATCCCCTTGGCCGAGTCCAGCGGCCTCATTGTGGAGATTGGCGACTGGGTGTTCAAGCAAGCGGCAGCTCAGGCCAAGGCTTGGCGCGAAGCACATCACCCAGACTTTCAAATCAGTGTGAACAAATCACCGATGCAGTTTGCCGATGGCGGCGACGGGCATCGCCGCTGGAAGCAGCATTTGTCTGAATTGGGTTTGCCAGGGGAAGCGTTGGTGGTGGAAATCACCGAGGGCATGCTGCTGGCGTCGCGTCAGGACGTCAGAGAGCGGTTGATTGAGTTGCGTCGAATGGGCCTGGGTGTGTCTTTGGACGACTTTGGCACAGGGTATTCGTCGCTGTCGTACCTGCAGAAATACGACATTGATTTCGTCAAGATCGACCAGTCCTTCGTGCGCAACCTGGTGCCAGGTGGCAAGGACATGGCGCTGTGCAAGGCCATCATTGTGATGGCCCATGAGTTGGGCATGAAGGTGATTGCCGAGGGCGTTGAAACGCACGAGCAGCATGCTTTGCTGGCAGCAGCAGGGTGTGATTTTGGGCAAGGGTATTTGTTCTCCAAACCCATTCCTGTGCAGGCGTTCAACACGTTGTTGGCCAACTGGCAACCCGTGTTGCCGTGACCCGCTGTGGTGCTGCCTTGACGGACCGGTGAGGGTCACCCCTCCATGAGCTTGTGCACCAAGTCTGCGGTGGTGGATGCCTTGTACTTGCTGGTGAGCTTGGCGCGGTAAATCTCTACGGTGCGGTGGCTGATGGCCAGGGCTTTGCCGCTTTGCTTGGAGGTCAGCCCGTCCATCAGTTG
>CAZHDP010000505.1:0-2494 GCA_964531605.1 uncultured Burkholderiaceae bacterium
TGTGCAACACGTTGATTTTCAAGGAAAATTTTGTATGAAAAGTTTGCGCAGGCAGGTCTTGAAATCCATGGTGTTGGCGCTATCTGCTTCGCCTTTTGTCGCGTCTTCGGCCCGTGCTCAAGGTGGTGCGGCGGTGGGTCAGCCCATCAAGATCGCCATGATCGAGGGCTTGAGTGGTGCTTTCGCCAACACCGGTGAAGCGGTGTACCGCAACGTGCTTTGGGCCGTTGAACGCGTCAATGCCCGTGGGGGTGTGAAGGTTGGCAGTGGCCGCCGTCCGTTGGTGCTTGAACGCTATGACAGCAAGGGGCAAAACGAGGAGGCTTTGAGCACCCTGCGGTCGGCCATCGACGATGGTGCGCAGTTCATTGTGCAGGGCAATTCATCGGCCATTGCTGCGGTGCTGATCGATGCCATCAACAAGCACAACGACCGTGAGCCTGCCAAGCGCGTGTTGTTCTTGAATTATTCAGCGGTGGACCCGGTCCTGACCAATGAGAAATGCAGTTTTTGGCACTTTCGTTTCGATGCCCACGCCGACATGCGCATGGCGGCCTTGATGGCCGTGTTGAAGGACGACAAGGGTGTGACCAGTGCGTACTTGTTGGGGCAGGATTACAGTTTTGGGCAAGCGGTGCTGCGAGAGGCCAAGCGCCAGATCGGATTGCAGCGTCCGGATGTGACCATCGTTGGCAATGAGTTGCATCCCCTGGGGCGGGTGAAAGACTTTTTGCCCTATGCCGCCAAGATCAAAGCGAGTGGGGCGCAGGCGGTGCTCACCGGCAATTGGGGCAATGATTTGACGCTGCTGGTGAAAGCCGCCAAAGAGGTGGGTTACGAGGGCAAGTTCTACACGTTCTATGGCAACGCTTTGGGTGCCCCTGCGGCCATTGGCGACGCCGGATTGGGCAAAGTGATTGCCGTTGCCGACTGGTTACCCAATGTGCCTGGCGCGCAGAGCGAAGCGTTTTACCAGTCATTTCGCAAGCGGTTTCCGAAGCCCGCTGACGACTACGTGCACATGCGCATGCAGTTGATGGTGGAGGCGCTGGCACAAGCCATTGAGACGGCGGGTGAGCGGGTGGTGGACAAAACTGGTGCACTCAACCTCGCCGTGGTGGGTGAAGCCCTGGCCTCTACGCAGCTGCAGTTTCAAGGACAGTCGGGCAGCATGCGCGCGGCGGACCACCAGTTTCAGCAGGCTTTGGTCGTTGGCGTGATGGAGCGTCAAGGCTCGCCTGGGGTGAAGTTTGACGTCGAGGGTTCGGGCTATGGCTTCAGGGTGATCAAGCAGATCACGCCTGCCCAGGCGGAGCTTCCGCACAGTTGCAAAATGGCGCGTTTCAGCGCGTGAAGCCCTCGCAGGCGCCTGCGTTGTTGCGGCCTTTGCATTCGCGCAGCAAGCGGCGCTCTCGCTCTCTTGTCGTTTCTGCGGAGCCGTTGTCGGAGTGGACTTTTCCGAACTTGGTGCCCCCTTTTTGACGTCGCGCCGCTTGGCTGTCATCCGCCATGGTCATGCCCAGCATGAAGCAGGCGCACAGTGCCCAGGTGCTGGTCTTGATGAGATGTTGTTTGGTCATGTTGAGAACTCCCTGCGTGGATTGATTTTGTCGACCTATGATAGGTACCGTTCCGTCCTGCCGTCCAGGAAGTTTTCACCGTTTTAAGCAGTTGATCCCATGCGCCAAGCCTTGTTGAACCTTGAAGAATCCAAAATCCGTGAAGTGGCGAATGCCGGCATGGGGCGCGAGGATGTGCTCGCATTTTGGTTTGGCGAGAGTGATGAGGTCACGCCCGACTTCATCCGTCAGGCTGCCATCGATTCGCTCAACGCGCACGAAACGTTTTACTCGCACAACCTGGGCTTGCCCGAGTTGCGGGCCGAGATTGCCCGTTACATGTCGGGCTTGCACGGGCATGTTTCGGTGGACCGCATTGCCGCGACGTCTGGCGGGGTGAATGCCCTCATGTTGGCGGTGCAGGCGCTGGTGAATGCGGGTGACCAGGTGGTTGCAGTCACGCCGGTCTGGCCCAACTTGACCGCCCAACCGTTGATCATGGGGGCCGATTTGCGGTGTGTGCCTCTGAAGCCTGTCAATGGCCATTGGGTCTTGGACATGGCAGCCCTGTTGTCCGCGATCACGCCTCAAACCAAATTGTTGGTGTTGAACGCACCCAACAACCCGACAGGTTGGACGCTGACCCGCGATGAGCAGCAGACCATCTTGGCACACTGCCGCCGCACGGGCACCTGGATATTGGCGGACGAGGTCTACGAGCGTTTGTATTACGTGGACGGCGCCCTGTGTGCGCCGTCTTTCCTCGATGTCAGCGAGCCCGAAGACCGTTTGGTGGTCGTGCACAGTTTTTCCAAGAGTTTTTTAATGACCGGTTGGCGTTTGGGTTGGCTGGTGATGCCACCCAGCATGACGCCACACATGGGTAAATTGATCGAGTTCAACACTTCGTGCTTGAGTGTGTTCACCCAGCGTGC
>CAZHDP010000506.1:0-2488 GCA_964531605.1 uncultured Burkholderiaceae bacterium
GTACTGTGTGGGTTTTGCCGCTGAGAGCCACGATCTGTTGGCTCACGCGACGGCGAAACGTGTGCGCAAAGGTGTGCCGCTGCTGGTGGGCAACATTGGACCTGCCACGTTTGGCCAAGACGACAACGCCTTGCTGCTGGTCGACGCCCACGGCACCCGAGAATTACCGCATGCGTCCAAACGCGAGTTGGCTATTGAATTGATAGCAAACATCGCAGGCAGAATCAGCGGTAAGCATTGATTTTTATTTGAATTTTGAGGCCCCCAGGCTCTTGCCATGAACATTGACATCAAAATCCTCGACGCACGCCTGCGTGACCAGCTGCCCGCCTATGCCACACCCGGAAGCGCTGGACTGGACCTGCGTGCGTGTCTGGACACGCCGTTGACGCTGGCGCCCAACGCGTGGCAGTTGGTGTCCACGGGCATGGCCATGTACCTGAAAGACCCAGGGTATGCGGCGCTGATCCTGCCACGCTCAGGCCTGGGCCACAAGCACGGCATTGTGTTGGGCAACTTGGTCGGGTTGATCGACAGCGATTACCAAGGGCAGTTGATGGTCAGCGCCTGGAACCGCAGCAGCACGGCGTTCACCATTGAACCCATGGAGCGCTTGGCGCAACTGGTGATCGTGCCTGTGGTGCAGGCGCAGTTCACGGTGGTGGATGAATTCCCGCCCAGCGAACGAGGCGAGGGGGGCTACGGGTCGACCGGCAAGCGCTGACACAGCGCTTGTCACCGGTGGCACGTGGCCTCAGTGCAGCGAGGTGCTGCCTGGCGTGATGGGCTGAACCCTGAAGAAGCCGGTGCCTGCTGTGCCACGGCCGATTTCTTCTTCGGTCGCCTCACGCACGGCTTCCACTTTCAGGTGCAGACGCAAGGCAATACCGGCCAGAGGATGGTTGCCATCGAGCACCACGTGTTCAGGATAGATCTCGGTCACGGTGTACAGCGCGTCTTTCGGCGCATCGGTGCTGCAACCCTCGGGCAAGCCGTGGCCGTCAAACGTGTGGCCTTCTTCGAGTTCCGCCGGAAACAAGGCGCGAGGTTCCAGAAAAATCAGGTTTTCGTTGTAGTCGCCAAACGCTTGCTCGGGCTCCAAGTGCAAGTCCACTTTGTCGCCCCGCTCGTGGCCTTGCAGTGCGGATTCGATGGTGACAAACAGGTCATCGCCGCCCACCAAGAATTCGACGGGCTCGTCCAGCACGTCCAGGGTTTCGCCGACGGTGTCTTTCAAGGTCCAAGTGAGCGCGACCACGCATTGTTGATTGATTTCCATAGGAGAATTGTCGCTCATGGACATCCTCAAAAGCCTTCCCCTGCTGGCCGGCCTCAGCCCCCAGCAATTCATGCAACGGTATTGGCAGAAAAAGCCTTTGCTCATTCGCCAGGCCATGCCTGGTTTCAAGGCTCCCTTGGGCAGATCCGCTTTGTTTGATTTGGCAAGCCAAGACGACGTCGAGTCTCGCCTGATTGTGCAAGCCCTCAAAGCCGATGCCCCGCGCTCCAAAAAAGCCAAACCTGTAGCCGCAGAGGCTGGGTGGCGCCTGTCCCATGGGCCGTTTGCGCGGCGTGCTTTGCCGGCGCTGTCGCGCAAGCAGTGGACCTTGCTGGTGCAGGGCGTGGACACCCATGACGCCGCCGTGCACGCTTTGCTGCAGCAATTCCGGTTTGTGCCAGACGCTCGCCTGGATGATGTGATGATCAGCTACGCGACCGAGGGCGGTGGTGTGGGGCCGCACTTTGACAGCTACGATGTGTTTTTGCTGCAAGCCCACGGCCAGCGCCGGTGGCGCATCGGTCGGCAAAAAGATTTCACGCTGGAGCAAGACGTTCCGTTGAAAATCCTGGCCCATTTTGAGCATGAAGAGGAGTTTGTGCTCGACCCAGGTGACATGCTGTACCTGCCACCGCGTTATGCCCACGACGGCGTCGCGCTCAACGAATGCATGACCTATTCCATCGGCTTTCGGGTGCCAGAAAGCCGCACGCTGGGCTTGGACTTGGTGCAGCGCATGGTGGATGAGATGCAGGAAGATTTGGACGATGAGCGTGCCGCCGAAGCCGGGCGCCCTGTCAGCGGCAATCCTAAAACCTTGTACCGAGATCCGCAGCAGGTGGCGGTGGCATCACCCGGCGAAATTCCCGCAGACTTGCAGGCGTTTGCCGAGCAAGCAGTGGCCAAAGCGTTGAAGCAGGCGCATGACCTCCCGCGTTTGCTGGGCGAGAGCTTGACTGAACCCAAACCCAAAGCTTGGTTTGAGGCCCAAGCCGTGCCTGCGGTGTTGCGCACCGTGCGCTTAGACCCCTGCACCCGCATGATGTTTGATGCACATCACGTCTACATCAATGGAGAAAGTTACCGTGCCGCTGGGCGTGATGCGGCATTGATGCGAAAGCTGGCCAACGAGCGTGTGCTGCGCGAGGTCGACCTGCGCAAAGCCAGCGAAGGTGCGCATTCGCTGTTGTTTGACTGGTGTGATGCCGG
>CAZHDP010000507.1:0-2485 GCA_964531605.1 uncultured Burkholderiaceae bacterium
CGCACCTCGGTGGTCTCGGAAAACATCACGGTGGCACCGGCGCGCACCAGCAAATCGGTGCAAAAGCCCACCGCCGGGTTGGCCGTGACGCCCGAGAAGGCATCGCTGCCCCCGCACTGCACGCCCACCACCAGCGCACTGGCGGGCACCGTTTCGCGCCGGCGCGCATTCAGGCGCACCAGGTGTTTGTCAGCGGTTTGCACAATCGACTCGATCATCGACATGAAACCCACATGCGCCTCGGCCTGCAGGCACACCACATCCAGTGGCGCCTCTGGGGCACTGGCAAGCGCTGCCGGGGCTGAATTTATACCTAATTGGCCTGTAGCCAATACTGTTATTGCGCTAACAGCTATATTTTGAATAGCAAAACTACCCGGTGGCAGCAGCCGCTCGGGCTGCAGCTTCTCGCAGCCCAGGCTGACCACCATCACCTCACCACCAAAATTGGGGTTCAGGCTGATGTTGCGCAGGGTGCGGATGGGGATGGGCGCGTCGGGTGCGTCGATGGCCACGCCGCAGCCGTAGCCGTGGGCCAGGGCCACCACGTCATCGACGTTGGGGAACTGTGGCAACAGTTCGGCTTTGATGCGTTGCACGGCAAAGTCGGTCACGCCAGCCACACACTGCACCGTTTGGGTGATGGCCAGGATGTTGCGCGTGCCGACCGAGCCATCGGCATTGCGGTAACCCTCGAAGGTGTAGCCCTCCAGTGGCGGCAATGCGGTTTGGCCCGTCGTGGCCATGGGCAGGTCCACCAGTTCTCGGGCATCGGGCATGTCGAGCAAGCGCTCGTTGACCCAACTGCCTGCGGCAATGGCCTGGTTGGTGCGGCCTATCACCACGTTGTAGCGGCGCACCTCAGCCTGCAAGGGCAGGTCCACCAGCGCGACTTTGTGGCCTTGGGGTACTTTCTCTCGCAAGGTCAGGCCAGACGGAAACACCGTGCCTGCAGGCAAGCCACCGTCGTTGGCAACGATGGCCACGTTGTCCTCGGGGTGCATGGTGATGTACAAGGGTTGGAGCGGCATGGTGGCGTTATGTCATGAGATGTCGTACAACTATTGTAAGGTTGTTTTGACCACTGTCAATGGGGCGGTATCCCCTTTGGAAATGGGTAATTACCCTTTGTAATCAACCCTAAAGGCGGTAAAAACGGGTTGATGCAGCATGGTTTAGATGCCCTGTTTTCATTTGAAGTTGTATGATGACGTACTTCAAATCCATTGATCAAACGCCCATGACCTCTGCTGTTTCTGCCACTGACCGCATCCAATCTGTTCGCATTTCCTCGTGTTACCTGCCCCTGGCCACGCCCATCAGCGATGCCAAGGTGCTGACAGGGCGGCAAAAGCCGATGACTGAAATCGCCATCTTGTTCGCGCAAATCCGCACGACGGATGGGCACGAAGGCTTGGGCTTCAGTTATTCCAAACGTGCCGGCGGGCCGGGTCAGTTTGCCCATGCCAAAGAAATCGCGCCGGTGCTGATCGGCGAAGACCCGAGTGACATTGGCAAGCTGTGGGACAAGCTGTGCTGGGCTGGTGCATCGGTGGGGCGCAGCGGTTTGGCCACCCAGGCCATCGGTGCGTTTGACGTGGCCCTGTGGGATTTGAAGGCCCGCCGTGCCCATTTGTCCCTCGCCAAACTGCTGGGGTCTTACCGCGATTCAGTGCGGTGCTACAACACCTCAGGCGGCTTTTTGCACACGCCCATCGACCAGTTGATGGTCAACGCGTCTGCCTCGATGGCCCGCGGCATTGGCGGCATCAAGCTCAAGGTGGGGCAACCCGATGGTGCACTCGACATCGCCCGTGTCACGGCGGTGCGCAAGCACTTGGGAGATGCGGTGCCCATCATGGTGGACGCCAACCAGCAATGGGATCGCCCTACCGCACAGCGCATGTGCCGCATCTTTGAGCAGTTCAACCTCGTATGGATTGAAGAGCCGCTGGACGCCTATGACCACGAAGGCCATGCTGCCCTGGCCACCCAATTTGACACGCCCATCGCCACCGGTGAAATGCTGACCAGCGCCGCAGAGCATGGTGACTTGATCCGTCACCGTGCGGCAGATTACCTGATGCCGGATGGCCCTCGGGTCGGTGGCATCACCCCTTTCCTGAAAGTGGCCAGCCAAGCCAGCCATGCAGGTTTGATGCTCGCGCCGCACTTTGCGATGGAGTTGCATGTGCACCTCGCCGCCGCCTACCCCACCGAGCCGTGGGTGGAGCACTTTGAATGGCTGGAGCCATTGTTCAATGAGCGGATCGAGATCAAGGACGGCCGCATGCTGGTGCCCACGCGGCCTGGTTTGGGCTTGTCGTTGAGCGATCAAGTCAAGGTGTGGACGCGCGAGGACGCCACGTTCTCCTGAGCGTCACGAAAATGCGTGGATCGTGTCGCGCACGCGTGGGTAAATTTGCTGGTTCCATTTGCGCCCGCTGAACACGCCGTAGTGGCCAACGCCGGCCTGCATGTGATG
>CAZHDP010000508.1:0-2473 GCA_964531605.1 uncultured Burkholderiaceae bacterium
TCGTTGCCCTTGACGGAAGTGATGTTGTCGATCGCCCCAGCACGCGTGAACGAGGCTCGCACGTCCGCCACAGACCCGCCCTCATTGGCCGCTTTTTGCGCCGCCTTCTTGATGGCCATGAACTCTAAGGCGGTGGGAAACACCTGGGCGCCCACCACAAACAGGCAAGCAATGATGCCGCCGAAAAAAAGCATGCCGATGAACGACATGCCGCGTTGTTTGGATTTGCTGCTCATGCGCTCACTCCCCTTTGATGTTTTGTCCTGCGCTCGGTGCTCAGTTGAAGGCACCGATTCGACCGAAATGGCCGAAATTCATCCAGATGAAAAAGGCTTTGCCAACGATGTTTTTATCAGGCACAAAACCCCAATAACGTGAATCCAGGGAATTGTCGCGGTTGTCACCCATCATGAAGTACATGCCTTCAGGCACCTTGCACGTCACACCTTCAACGGTGTAGTTGCAATTTTGTTTGAAGGGGAACTCCTCGGTGCCAGGGATGAAGGCTGGCCTGTCGCTGTCGTTCAACAGGCGGAAAGGTTTGTCGCCCAACTTCTCTTCAAACTGCTTGAAGTAGCGCATCACGTCTTCTTCAAAAAAGTCCGGCATGACCGCCTTGTCGACCGGTTTGCCATTGATCGACAGTTTTTTGTTCAAGTAAGCGACTTCATCACCAGGGACGCCCACCACCCGCTTGATGTAGTCCATGCTGGGCTTTGGGGGGTAGCGGAACACCATCACATCGCCTCGTTGGGGCTGATGGCCTTCTGTGACCTTGACGTTGATGACCGGCAAACGGATGCCATAGTGAAACTTGTTCACCAAAATCAAATCGCCGACCCACAAGGTAGGAATCATGGAGCCCGATGGGATCTTGAACGGTTCGAACAAAAATGAACGCAACACGAACACCATCAAAATCACAGGGAACAGCCCAGCAGTCCAGTCCAACCACCAAGGCTGCATGAGCAAGCGCTCTTGCGCCTCAGGCACGATGGTTTCGACAGACTTGATGCCCATCTTGTCCAACGAAGCCTGGCGCTGCGCTTGCTCGGCCACTTGCAAGGCCAATTGCTGTTGGCGTTGCGGCAAGAAGTAAAACCGCTCTGCCAACCAGTACACCCCCGTCACGACGGTGGCCAAAAACAGCAGCAAGGCGAAGTTGCCTTCCACCATGCCGACATACCAGGCACCGATGTAACTGGCGAAGGTGCCCAGCACCAGCGCTGTCAACGCAGGCATCACGGCGCTCAATCTTCCACCTGCAATATCGCCAGGAAGGCTTCTTGGGGAACTTCTACAGAGCCAATTTGCTTCATGCGTTTTTTACCTGCTTTTTGCTTTTCAAGGAGTTTGCGCTTGCGGCTGATGTCGCCACCGTAGCATTTTGCCAGCACGTTTTTACGCAAGGCCTTGATGGTCTCGCGAGCGATGATGTTCGCGCCGATGGCGGCCTGGATGGCGACATCGTACATTTGCCGGCTGATGATTTCACGCATCTTGCCCACCACCGCACGGCCGCGGTATTGGCTTTGAGAGCGGTGCACGATGATGGACAAGGCATCCACTTTTTCGCCGTTGAGCAAGATGTCGACCTTGACCACGTCGGAAGCCCGGTATTCCTTGAACTCGTAGTCCATGGACGCGTAGCCTCGGCTCACAGATTTGAGCTTGTCGAAGAAGTCCAGCACGATCTCACCGAGCGGCATCTCGTAGGTCAGCACCACTTGCCGCCCCTTGTAAGCCATGTTCATCTGCACACCGCGCTTTTGGTTGGCCAGGGTCATCACGACGCCAACGTATTCCTGCGGCATGTAGAGGTGAACGGTCACGATGGGCTCGCGAATTTCGGCGGTTTTGCCCACGTCAGGCATCTTAGAGGGGTTTTCCACCATGATGACTTCGTCATCGTTCTTCATGACCTGGTACACCACGCTCGGCGCAGTGGTGATCAGGTCTTGGTCGAACTCGCGTTCCAAGCGTTCTTGCACGATTTCCATGTGCAGCAAACCCAGGAAACCACAACGGAAGCCAAAGCCCAGCGCTTGGGACACTTCAGGCTCGTAATGCAAAGACGCGTCGTTGAGTTTGAGTTTTTCCAGCGCGTCACGCAAAGAGTCGTACTCGCTGGCCTCTGTGGGGTACAGACCCGCAAACACCTGCGGCTGAATTTCTTTGAACCCGGGCAACGCCTCGGTGGCCGTGAACGCCGCACCACCGGTGCCAGGCTTGATCAAGGTCACGGTATCGCCCACCTTCGCCGCTTGCAATTCTTTGATGCCAGCAATGATGTAACCCACCTCACCCGCCTCCAAGGATTGGCGCGGTTGGTTAGCGGGCGTGAACACGCCCAGGTTGTCGGCGTTGTACATGGCCCCAGAGGCCATCATCTTGATGCGCTCGCCTTTGGCCAAGCGACCATCGACCACACGCACCAACATCACCACGCCCACGTAGCTGTCAAACCAGCTGT
>CAZHDP010000509.1:0-2467 GCA_964531605.1 uncultured Burkholderiaceae bacterium
GCCAGAAAAAGTCAAAGGGTTGTTTCAGCAAGCGGTGATCTGGAGTGCAGGATGCCTGCAAACCATGCCGACCACGGCGCAAGCACAAGAGGTCGGCCTGCAAGTCGCCAAAGGTACTGGGTGTACCGACCCTGCCAACGCACTGGCCTGTCTGCGCAGCGCGCCGCTCAAGACCTTGCTGGATGCGGGAACCGTGGCCTCTGGCGCGGCCGTGGTGTCGTTTTCACCCTCTGTCGGGGCACAAACCAATCCCGTGCCTTTCGCCACGGCGGTTCACTCGGGTCAAGTGGCCAACGTACCGTTGCTGATGGGAGGTCAGCAAAACGAACTGCGCCTTTATGTAGGCTACGACCAGCAGGCTGGCAAAGGCATCACAGCAGACAACTATGCAGGCAAACTCAAGGCCATTTATGGTTCCACGCCTGCAGAGCAACAGCGTGGGGTGCCCGAAGCGGTGTTGCGGGAATACCCGTTGACCAAGGCATTGCCCCCGCCAGAGCAACTCGGCTCCCTGGTGTCGGATTACAACCCCGCAGTGGGCTTGAACAACTGCCTCTACCTGCGCACGGCTGCTGCTTTGGTGCGCCACACCACCGTTCACGAATTCGAGTTCACCGACCCGAACGCCCCCGTGCTTGGCGTGGGCATCCCGGCCAAGCCAGACCCCAAAATGAAGTTTGGTGCAGCCCATTCGGCTGGCCTGAATTACCTCTTCCCCAAGCTCTCGAACACGAGCCTCATCAACGCACCAGACTTGCCTGCCGCCTCGCAAAAACTCTCCACGCAAATGCTGGGGTTATGGAGCAGCTTCGTCAAAACAGGGACACCCCAGCACAAAGGTGTGGCCACCTGGCCGCCTTTCAGCGGCGGGGCTACCGTGATGCGGTTGGCACCTGGCAAGGTCGGCTTGTTTGACGCAGGCATGGCCCACAAATGCGACTTTTGGCGTTCACAGTACCCAGACGTGCTGGCATTGAACTGATACCGTCGTGCCCAGGGTTGGCAGGCAAAGGCCAACCCGATGCGTACCGATCAGTGCGCCTGGTCCCAATTCGGCCCCACGCCCACTTCGGCCACCAAAGGCACCTTGAGGTTGGCCACGCCAGCCATCAGGCGGGGGATTTCCACCTTGAGCCAGTCCACTTCAGACTCGGGCAGCTCGAACACCAGTTCGTCATGCACCTGCATGATCATCAACACCTGGGGCTTTTGCGCATCCAAAGCGGCCTGCACCGCGTTCATGCTGAGCTTGATCAGGTCGGCAGCAGTCCCCTGCATCGGCGCGTTGATGGCGGCACGCTCAGCCCCAGCGCGACGCGGGCCATTGGGGCTGTTGATTTCAGGCAGGTACAGGCGCCGACCCATCACCGTCTCGACGTAGCCTTTGCTTTTGGCTGAAAGACGGGTCTCATCCATGTAGCGCTTGACGCCGGGGTAACGCTCAAAATAGCGGTCCACAAAGTTGCGGGCAGCGCTGTTGTCGATGCCCAATGACTTGGCCAAGCCAAAAGCGCTCATGCCGTAAATCAATCCGAAATTGATGGTCTTGGCATAACGACGCTGTTCACTGCTGACTTGATCAACGGGCACACCAAACACCTCTGAAGCCGTGGCCCGGTGCACGTCCAGGCCTTGGTGAAAGGCGCCCAACAAGGCTTCGTCGTCGCTCAGGTGGGCCATGATGCGCAGCTCGATCTGGCTGTAGTCGGCGCTGGCAATCACCTTGCCGGGGCCCGCCACAAAGGCTTCGCGCACACGGCGGCCTTCAGCGGTGCGGATCGGGATGTTTTGCAAATTAGGGTCGTTGCTGGACAAACGCCCTGTCACCGCCACGGCCTGCGCGTAATGGGTGTGCACACGGCCAGTGCGCGGGTTGGCGAGTTGGGCCAGCTTGTCGGTGTACGTGCCCTTGAGTTTGGCCAAGCCCCGGTGCTCCAAAATTTTGGCCGGCAGCGGGAAATCCTCCGCCAGCTTTTCGAGCACCTCTTCGTCGGTGCTGGGCGCGCCGGTAGCGGTCTTTTTGACCACGGGCAGGCCCAGTTTGGTGAAGAAGATTTCACCGATTTGTTTCGGGCTGGACAGGTTGAACGGCTGCCCCGCCAGCGCTTGGGCATCGACTTCAAGCTGCATGATGCGTTGGCCCAATTGATGGCTTTGGTTGGCCAGCGTGGGCGCGTCGATCAGCACCCCGTTGCGCTCGATGCGGTACAGCGTCTCGCTGCTGGCGATCTCCAAAGCGTACACTTCGCGCAAGCGTGCGTCCGCCTGCAGGCGCGGCCACAGCACCTTGTGCACGTCCAGGGTTTGGTCGCTGTCTTCACATGAATAGTCAGAAGCTTTGGCCACGTCCACTTGGTCAAAGCAAATTTGGTGGGCCCCTTTGCCGCACAGGTCTTCAAAGGTGATGCCTGAGCGGCCCACATGGCGCTCCGCCAGACTGGACAGGCCGTGCGGCTTGTGCACTTCC
>CAZHDP010000510.1:0-2464 GCA_964531605.1 uncultured Burkholderiaceae bacterium
TGAGCTTCTTGAAATAGTGGCTGCCGATGTACTCGTCTGTCACGCCGATGCCGCCATGCAGTTGGACCGAGTTTTGACCCACAAAGCGCATCGAGGTGCCCAGTTGGTATTTGGCGCGTGCCATGGCGCGACGGCGCTCGTCGGCCGGCGCATTCAGGCGCAGGCTGGCGTAGTAGCTCATGGAGCGGCCCAGTTCCAGCTGCATCTTCATGTCAGCCACGCGGTGACGCAAGGCTTGGAAGCTGCTGATGACCGTGTTGAACTGCTTGCGCTGGTTCATGTAGTCAACCGTCAGGGCCAGCGTCTTGTCCATCACACCCACCGCCTCAGCGCAAGCCGATGCGATGCCAATGTCCACGGCGTGTTCCAGAGCGGTTTGGCCGTCCAGGGTCACCAGGGTGGCTGCGGCATTGGCCAGTTTGAGTTCCCCAGCACGGCTGCCGTCTTGCGTCACGTAGCCCGTGGCGGTCACACCTGAGGCCTTGCGGTCCACGATGAACAAAGCCGTTTTGCCGTTCACAGTGGCAGGTACCAGGTAAGCGTCAGCTTGGTCGCCCAGAGGCACCACACTTTTCGCTCCAGTGACGGTCCAGGCTTCGCCAGACCCGCTGGCCGTGGCAGCGCAGCGGTTCAGGTGGTAACGCGCGGCACGTTCTTGGTGTGCCAACACCACCAGGGCTTCGCCGCCGGTGATCTTGGACAACCAAGCAGACTTGACGGCCGCACTGCCGTATCCGCTCAACACGGCGCCAGCAATCAGGGTCTGGGCCAGTGGCTCCAGCACCATGCCACGTCCTAGCTCTTCCATCACCACCATGCCTTCGATGGGGCCCATGCCCATGCCACCGTCGTCTTCGGAGATGTAGAGACCCGCCAGCCCCAGCTCGGCCAACTCGCCATAAGCTTCGCGCGAGAAGCCGCCTGCGCGCACGATCTCACGGCGGCGCTCGAAGCTGTAGCCTTTGTCCACCCATTTGCGAACGGCGTCGCGCAGTTGTTCTTGGTCGTCAGAAAAATCGAAATCCATGGTCTGTCTCCTGCGGCTTAGCCGAGTACCGTCTGGGCGACGATGTTGCGTTGCACTTCATTGGAACCGCCGTAAATGGTGGTTTTACGCATGTTGAAATAGGTGGCTGCCAAGGGCGCGCAATGTGCTGCACCCACATGATCACCTTGCCAACCTGCTTCCATGGCCTCGCGAATGAAGGGCAGGCTGTAGGGTCCAGCTGCCAGCATCATCAGCTCGGAGTAGGTTTGCTGGATCTCGCTGCCTTTGATCTTCAAGAGGCCTGCGATGTCCAGCGAGTTTTTGCCGGATTTTTCGGCCGACAGGACGCGCAACACCAGCATTTCCAAAGCCACGATGCTGACTTCCAGTTTGGCGATTTCGTCGCGGAAACGGGCTGCGGCACCACCGCTGGAGGCGTCGTACAGACCTTCGGCCTTGGCAATGCGCTTCAAGCGCTCCAGTTCGCGTTTGGCACGGTTCACGTCAGCAATGTTGGTGCGCTCGTGGCTCAACAGGTGCTTGGCGTAGGTCCAGCCTTGGTTCTCTTGCCCAATCAGGTTTTCCACAGGCACTTCGACGTTGTCGAACCAGACTTCGTTCACCTCATGTCCGCCGTCGAGCATGATGATGGGGCGCACGCTGACGCCAGGGCTCTTCATGTCGATCAACAAGAAGCTGATGCCGGTTTGCGGCTTGCCTTCGTTGCTCGTGCGCACCAAGCAGAAAATCCACTCGCCATACTGGCCCAATGTGGTCCAGGTTTTTTGACCGTTGACGATGTACTTGTCACCCTTGCGCTCAGCACGGGTCTTCAAGGACGCCAGGTCCGAGCCAGAGCCTGGCTCGCTGTAACCCTGGCTCCACCACACCTCACCGCTGGCGATGCCGGGCAAGAAGCGCTTGTGTTGTTCAGGCGTGCCAAACGCCATGATGACAGGGGCCACCATCACTGGGCCAAACGGCACCACGCGAGGGGCGCCTGCAAGCGCACACTCTTCTTCGTACAAATGCTTTTGGATGGCGTTCCAACCGGGGCCACCAAACTCTTTCGACCAACCGTGACCCAGCCAGCCCTTTTTGCCAAGTATCTTGGCCCAGCGTTGGTGATCGTCACGGGACAAATGCAGCGCGTTATGCACCTTGTGAGAGATGTCAGCAGGCAGGTTTGAGCGCACCCATTCGCGAATGTCTTCGCGGAATTTCTGCTCTTCAGGGGTAAAGGCCAGATCCATAGTGGTTTCTCCAGAGAATCTTCGTTTTTAGCACGGTCGTTCGTTTCACGCTGTCCATCTAGCGACAACTTGAACCCATTCGCTCTTGGCCTAGACCGACTTCCATGTTCAAAGTTGCCACGTGTCCGGCCAAAAGGAAAGTCCATATTACTAAGTTCTTCACGAAATTCGGACCATTTCGGGTTTGTTCTCTCGGTGAAATCCCTGCTTTCAACGCAGAATC
>CAZHDP010000511.1:0-2461 GCA_964531605.1 uncultured Burkholderiaceae bacterium
CCAGGTTGTCCAGCGCAGTGCCCCACAGCACGGCCTTTTTGCCGCCTGCGTTCATCGCGATATTGCCGCCCACACAGCTGGCTTCTGCCGAGGTAGGGTCCACGGCGAACACAAAACCACTGCGCTCGGCCGCATCGGCCACGCGCTGCGTCACCACGCCCGCTTCCGACCAAATGGTGGGCACAGGATGGCTCACGCCCGGCAGCGAGATCATTTCGACCTCGGTCATGGCTTCGAGCTTCTCGGTATTGATCACCGCACTCTTCCAAGTGAGGGGAATGGCGCCGCCGGTGTAGCCCGTGCCGCCCCCACGCGGGATGATGGTCAAGCCCAGCTCAATGCAAGCCTTGACCAAATGGGCCATTTCGGCCTCGGTGTCTGGCGTCAGCACCACAAACGGGTACTCCACGCGCCAATCGGTGGCGTCCGTCACGTGGGACACGCGCGACAGGCCGTCAAATTTGATGTTGTCTTTGGCGGTCACCTTGCGCAAGCGGCGTTCGGCCTTCTTACGCAATTCCCCCACTTGCACCAAATTGGCATCAAACGCGGTGATGGCCTGCCCCGTTGCATCCAACAGCTCTGACACCAAGGCATCGCGTGCGGCGTCCAGCTCTGGGGTGCGGCGCTTTTGCACCTCCTGCAAACGGTGCTGCAAGGCCTCTACCAGTTGGGTGCGACGCTTGGGGTTGTCCAGCAAATCGTCCTGCAAATAGGGGTTGCGCTGAACCACCCAAATGTCGCCCATGATCTCGTACAGCATGCGAGCAGAGCGACCCGTGCGGCGCTCCATGCGCAATTGGCTGGCCAAGGCCCAGCCGCGCTCGCCCAACAAGCGAATGACGATCTCGCGGTCAGAAAAACTGGTGTAGTTGTACGGGATTTCGCGCAGGCGAGGCGCATCGGTGGCCGTGGCCAGGAGGTGATTGAGCGAGGTAGGGGCGTTCATCTTGATTTCCTCAGCCAGAACCGAATGCGAAACTGTCCTGAAACCGTGACCCCGGCTGAGGGATGAGTTTACCGCAGTGCAACAAATTGGACGCCTCAAAACACCCACAACGTCGTTGGGGTGACATTCTTGACACCCCGCCACCTCATGGAAACCCCCCTGTTCTGACCGGGGATGTTGAGGGTTTAATCAAACGGTCACAGCCCCGGTTTAGGCTGGTCTGTCCCTTTGATTGGAGAACCCATGAAACTCAAGTTTGCATCCTTGGCGCTGGCCTCGGTGTTGTCATCTGTTGTGTCTTTGTCTGCCCAAGCCCAGACAGAAATTCAGTGGTGGCATTCGATGACCGCCGTGAACAACGAATGGGTCAATGACCTGGCGAAACAGTTCAACGAGAGCCAAAAAGAATACAAGATCGTGCCAACGTTCAAAGGCACCTATGACGAGTCCATGACGGCGTCGATCGCGGCCTTCCGCTCTGGCAACGCGCCCCACATCTTGCAGGTGTTTGAAGTGGGTACCGCCACCATGATGGCCAGCAAAAACGCCATCGTGCCCGTGGGTCAGGTGATGAAGGACGCCGGTGAAAAATTCGACCCCACCGCCTACATTTCGGCCGTGGCTGGTTACTACACGGCGCCCAACGGCCAGATGCTGAGCTTCCCGTTCAACAGCTCGACCACGGTGTTCTATTTCAACAAAGACGCCTTCAAGGCAGCGGGCTTACCTACCGACAAAGCACCCTCAACCTGGCCTGAAGTCGCATTGGCAGCCGCCAAACTCAAAGCGTCTGGTCACAAGTGTCCGTTCACCACTGCCTGGCAAGGCTGGACACAACTGGAGAGCTTTTCGGCGTGGCACAACGTGGAATTTGCAACCAAGAGCAATGGCTTGGCCGGCTTGGACGCGAGAATGAAGGTGAACTCAGATTTGCACGTCCGCCATATCGAAAACCTGGCCAACATGTCCAAACAGGGCCTGTTCATCTACAAGGGACGCGGCAACGTGCCCGAAGCGAGTTTCATTTCGGGTGAGTGCGCGATGATCAACACGTCGTCGGGCTTCTATGGCAACGTCGCTAAAAATGCCAAGTTTGGCTATGGCTTGGCCCCGCTGCCCTATTACCCTGATGTGCCAGGCGCCCCGCAAAACACCGTCATCGGCGGTGCCAGTCTGTGGGTCATGGCGGGGAAAAAAGCCCCTGAATACAAGGGCGTGGCCAAATTCTTCAGCTTTATCTCTACCCCTGAAGTTCAGTCTGCCAGCCACAAACGGACAGGTTACCTGCCCGTCACCACCGCAGCCTACCAGTTGACTGAAAAATCCGGCTTTTACAAGCAAAACCCTGGCACCGACGTCGCCGTCACCCAGATGATCCGCAAGGTGACCGACAAGAGCCGTGGCATCCGCTTGGGCAATTACGTGCAGATCCGTGCGGTAGAAGACGAGGAATTGGAACAAGTCTGGAATGGCAAAAAATCAGCCAAAGAAGCCTTGGACACCATCGTCAAG
>CAZHDP010000512.1:0-2457 GCA_964531605.1 uncultured Burkholderiaceae bacterium
TGTGGCAGTTGCGGTCCACCACCACCACGTCGCCCGGGGCCACCGTGTGGTGCCACACCATCTTGTTGGACGTGGACGTGCCATTGGTCACAAAGAAACAATGGTCAGCATTGAAGATGCGCGCCGCATTGCGCTCGCTCTCGCCAATGGCACCGTTGTGGTCCAGCAACTGGCCCAACTCTTCTACGGCATTGCAGACGTCTGCGCGCAGCATGTTTTCGCCATAGAACTGGTGGTACATCTGACCAACCGGGCTTTTCAAGAAAGCCACACCGCCTGAGTGCCCAGGGCAATGCCAGCTGTACGAGCCGTCTTCCGCATAGTCCAGCAAGGCCTTGAAGAACGGTGGTTGCACGCCTTCCAGGTAGCTCTTGGCCTCACGGATGATGTGGCGGGCCACGAACTCGGGCGTGTCCTCGAACATGTGGATGAAACCATGCAACTCGCGCAAGATGTCGTTGGGGATGTGGCGGCTGGTTTTGGTTTCGCCGTACACGTAAATCGGCACATCCAGGTTCTTGCGGCGCACCTCTTCGATGAAGGTGCGCAGGTTCAGCACCGCCGGGTCCAGGTCAGGGCCGGGGGTGAACTCTTCGTCGTCAATCGACAAAATGAACGCACTGGCACGGCTCTGTTGCTGCGCAAACTGGCTCAAATCGCCATAGCTGGTGGCCCCCAGGACCTCAAAACCATCGTCTTCAATGGCCTTGGCCAAGGCCCGAATTCCCAGACCCGACGTGTTGTCGGAGCGGAAGTCTTCGTCAATGATGACGATGGGAAAGCGAAATTTCATGCAGCGCTCCGAAATACAAATGAGAAAGGCGAGAAAGATGGCCGTCGAACATCTGACGGCCAATTTGCAGATTGAGGGGCGAAGTGTAAGGAATTAATGTGACGGGTGCCCTTGCAGGCGTCCAGAATCAGCCCAAAATGTAGTGCATCCAACACAATGGGAGCGCAAATGAGCGAAGCAACGGTTTGGTGGATTCTGGCGGCAGGGCTGGTTGGCGTCGAATTGATGACCGGCACGTTCTACCTGCTGATGATTGCCATCGGCATGAGCGCGGCGGCACTGGGCGCACATGCCCAAGCCAACATGGCCACGCAATTGATCCTCGCGGCCGTGGTGGGCGGCGGCGCAGTCGCCTTGTGGCACTGGCGGCGGGCGCAACACCCGTCAGCGGCCCGGGCCACGGCCAACAAAGACGTCAACATGGACATCGGCGAAACCGTGCAGGTGAAGCACTGGGATGCGGACCGCCACACCGTGGTCAGCTACCGCGGTGCCAACTGGTCGGCCACCTTGGCTCCGGGCGTGCAGGCAGACGCTGGCCCACACCGTATCGTGGAAGTGCTGGGCAATCGTTTGATCTTGGAGCCTCAGGCCCCAACCGTTTGAAATTTCAGTCTTTTTAGAGTCTTTCCGCACGTCATCATTAGGGAGTTTGCTATGATTTTTGCACTGGTTTTATTGGTGGTCGCGGTGATTTTCATCGTCCGATCGCTCAAGGTGGTCCCTCAACAAAATGCCTGGGTGGTTGAGCGACTGGGCAAATACCACTCGACCTTGACCCCTGGGCTGAATTTTTTGGTGCCCTTCGTGGACAGCGTGGCTTACAAACACTCTCTCAAGGAAATTGCCTTGGACGTGCCCAGCCAAATCTGCATCACACGCGACAACACACAACTCCAAGTGGACGGCATCTTGTACTTTCAGGTGACCGACCCCATGCGGGCAAGCTATGGATCGTCCAACTACGTGATGGCCATCACCCAACTGGCGCAGACCACCTTGCGGTCTGTTGTCGGCAAGTTGGAGCTGGACAAGACGTTCGAAGAGCGTGCCACCATCAACCATTCAGTGGTCACGGCGATTGACGAAGCGGCGCTGAACTGGGGTGTGAAGGTGCTGCGCTACGAAATCAAAGACCTCACCCCACCCAAAGAAATCCTGCATGCCATGCAGCAACAAATCACCGCTGAGCGCGAGAAGCGTGCCTTGATTGCCGCGTCAGAGGGCCGCCGTCAAGAGCAAATCAACATCGCCACAGGTGAGCGAGAGGCTTCCATCGCGCGCTCGGAGGGCGAAAAACAAGCCGTGATCAACAAGGCTCAGGGCGAGGCTGCGTCGATCACCGCGGTGGCAGATGCCACCGCAAGCGCCATCGAGCGCATTGCGAGTGCCATTCGCCAACCCGGTGGTGCCGAGGCCGTTCAATTGAAAGTGGCCGAAAAAGCCGTTGAGGCCTATAGCCGAGTGGCCACCGATGCCACAACCACGCTCATCGTGCCCAGCGACATGACCCAAGTGTCCAGCCTCATCGCGTCAGCCATGAAGATGACCCAAGCCACCAAATCGTCCCCCTGAAGCGTCAGCCTCAAAAAATCCCTCATCTTCCTGCTACAATAGGAGGCTAACGGAGCGGTGGATGAGTGGTTTAAGTCGCACGCCTGGAA
>CAZHDP010000513.1:0-2454 GCA_964531605.1 uncultured Burkholderiaceae bacterium
GGTTCGTAGTAATCGTCGATTTGCGGCAGGTTCGGGTTGGCAAACAAGCGCATCAAGAGCTTCCATTTGCCCCCCTGCTTGGGCTCGATCGAGCCGTCCGCTTTGCGGGTCCAGCCCCCGTTCCATTTGTCCTGGTTTTCCCACTCTTTGGGATAGCCGATACCGGGCTTGGTCTCCACATTGTTGAACCACGCGTATTCGACCCCAGGGCGACTGGTCCACACGTTCTTGCAGGTCACCGAACAGGTGTGGCAACCAATGCACTTGTCCAGATTCAACACCATGCCGATTTGTGCACGAATTTTCATGATCTCGTCCTTGTTCTTCAGGCTTGATGGGTGGCCGGGGCTTCACCGTCGAGCCAGTCGATCTTGTTCATCTTGCGGATCACCACAAACTCATCACGGTTGGTACCGATGGTTCCGTAGTAATTGAAGCCATAGCTGAACTGGGCATAGCCCCCAATCATGTGGGTGGGCTTGGTCACGATGCGCGTGACCGAGTTATGGATACCGCCACGGATACCCGTGATCTCAGAGCCCGGGGTGTTGATGATTTTTTCCTGGGCGTGGTACATCATCACCATGCCTGGGTTCACGCGTTGGCTGACCACCGCCCGAGCGGCGATCGCGCCGTTGGCGTTGAACAGCTCGACCCAATCGTTGTCAACAATCCCAGCACGTTTCGCATCGTCCTCACTCAACCAGATCACCGGACCGCCTCGGTTCAGCGTGAGCATCAAGAGGTTGTCTGTGTAGGTCGAATGGATGCCCCATTTTTGGTGTGGCGTGATGAAGTTCAGGGTGATTTCGGTATGCCCATTGGGCTTGCGGTTCATCACCTCATCGATCGTTTTCAAATCGACTGGCGGACGGTAGCTGGTGAAGCCTTCACCGAACGCTTGCATCCAGGGATGGTCAAGATAAAAGTGCTGGCGACCTGTCAGCGTGCGCCAGGGGATCAACTCGTGCACGTTCGTGTACCCAGCGTTGTACGACACGGTCTCGCTTTCAATGCCACTCCAGGTGGGAGAGGAAATGATCTTGCGCGGCTGGGCTTGGATGTCGCGGAACCGGATCTTTTCATCCTCACGGTGGAGCGCAAGGTGGGTGTGGTCTCGGCCCGTGATCTTGGACAACGCCTGCCACGCCTTCACGGCCACATGGCCATTGGTTTCTGGGGCGAGTTGCAACACGACTTCACAGGCGTCAATGTCTGACTCGATCTTGGCCATGCCTTGGCTGATGCCCTCGGCTTGCACTTTGCCGTTGAGCTCGCCCAACTGGCGCACTTCGTCTGACGTGTTCCAAGCAATACCTTTGCCTCCGTTGCCGACTTTGTCCATCAACGGGCCCAAGGCGGTGAAGCGCTTGTAGGTATTGGGGTAGTCACGCTCTATGACGGCAATCTGCGGAGCTGTTTTGCCAGGGATCAAATCACACTCCCCTTTTTTCCACTCCTGGACGCCAAAAGGCTGGGCCAATTCGGCGGGGCTGTCATGCATCAGCGGGGTCAAGACGATTTCTTTTTCAACGCCGAGGTGACCCACACACACTTCGCTGTAGGCCTTGGCAAAGCCTTTGTAGATTTCCCAGTCTGACTTGGATTGCCATGCAGGGTCAACGGCGGTCGACAAAGGATGGATGAACGGATGCATGTCGCTGGTATTGAGGTCGTTTTTCTCGTACCAGGTCGCGGTAGGCAACACAATGTCAGAGTACAGACACGTGGTGCTCATGCGAAAGTCCAAGGTGACCAACAGGTCCAGCTTGCCTTCGGGCGCTTTGTCATGCCATTCCACCTCGGCGGGTTTGGCATCGTCGCTGCCCAGCGATTTGCCCTGGACGCCATGGCTGGTGCCCAACAGGTGCTTCATGAAATACTCGTGACCTTTACCGGAAGATCCGAGCAAATTGGAGCGCCACACAAACAGGTTGCGAGGCCAATTTTGCGGGTTGTCAGGGTCTTCGCAACTCATCCGCAAGCTGCCATCTTTCAAGGCTTTGACCGTGTAGTCCTTGGGGTCGAGGCCTGCAGCGTTGGCATCGCGAACCACCTGCATCGGGTTGGTTTGCAGCTGCGGGGCGCTGGGCAACCAGCCCATGCGCTCGGCACGCACGTTGTAGTCGATCAAACTGCCACCAAACTTGTCTTTGTCAGCCAAGGGTGAAAGGATTTCTTCGACACCTAACTTTTCGTAGCGCCATTGATCGGTGTGCGCGTAGAAAAAGCTGGTGCTGTTCATCTGGCGTGGTGGGCGTACCCAATCCAACGCAAAGGCAAGCGCTGTCCATCCGGTTTGAGGGCGCAGCTTCTCTTGCCCCACGTAGTGGGCCCAGCCGCCACCACTTTTGCCGATGCAACCACACATCATCAGCATGTTGATGATGCCGCGGTAATTCATGTCACTGTGGTACCAGTGGTTCATGGCCGCGCCGATGATGACCATGGACT
>CAZHDP010000514.1:0-2453 GCA_964531605.1 uncultured Burkholderiaceae bacterium
TCGTCCCGCCGCTTTGGCCTGGTACATGGCAGTGTCAGCGCGTTTCATCAATTCATCGGGTGAGTCTGCTTGACCGACGAAAAGGGTGACCCCAATGCTGCAGGTGCAATGGTGGCTGTGCTCCATCACATCATGCTGCGGAATTTGAAGCTTCAAAAGATAAGGTTTGCGGAGTTGGCTCAGGATTTTCTCGGCCGCAGCTTCAGCCGCCACTGCTGCAGACGGTGCATCGCCCAGGTCTTCGAGCATCACAATGAACTCATCGCCCCCAAATCGGGCTGCGGTATCGCCCTCCAACACAGCGGATTGAATCCGTGTCGCCACTTCTTTCAAAAACTGGTCGCCCACATCATGGCCGTAGGTGTCGTTCAGGTTCTTGAAATTGTCGATGTCGATCATCATCAACGCCCCATGGCTTTGGTGTTTTGTGCTGCTGGCCAAGGCTTGGCTGAGCCGGTCCAGCAACAGCCTGCGATTGGGCAACTGGGTCAAGGGGTCGTAAAACGCCAGCTGCTCGATTTTTTCGGTGGCAGCCCTTCGTTCCGTGATGTCTCTCACAGAGGCGTATGCAAACCTCTCAGAGCCCAATGAAAAGCCACTGCAATTGACTTCCACCGTGAGCATGTGGCCATCGCTGCATCTGACGGCGGTTTCTCGCGTGTAGCCTGAGGGCGCAGAAAGCATTTTCTCCAGGCCGTCCTGGTCTTTAGCAATGTCTGGCCAGCAACTTGCCCACTCTCGGGGCGACATGGCCAGCAAGGTTGCACGGTCGTAGCCGGTCATGCTGCAAAAGCGCTCGTTTGCCTCCACCACTTTGCCCGAGGCATCAATGATTTGCACACCATCGCTTGCGTGTTGCAGGTAAACGCGGTTTCGGGTGCTTTCTTTCTGCATGCGATTGAGCAGCCGCAAGAGTCCCAAGCCCATCAGCGTCGACATCACGACAAAGCCTGCAGTGAGTGCCAAAGATTTATAGGCAGAAGACGTCCAGTCGGCCAGATAGGCTTTCGTCGACACTCCTGCGTTCACCAGCATGGGTGCGCGACTGACACGTTGAAACGTGAAAATGCGTGGCAAACCGTCCGAGCCCGAGGTGGTTTCAAAGTGCGCCGAGTTGAGGCCCGTGCCGAAGGCATCGCGAAATTCCGATGACACCTGACTGTTGCCCACGGTGCCTGCAGGTTGGCCAGGGCGGGCAGGGTGGCGCACGATCAACCCTAAGTCCGCATCGCGAACAATCACAGTGCCGTCTTTGCCTAACTCATAGTGAGAGATGAGTTTGGAGATGTGCTCCAACGACATGGTGGCGTGGACAACGCCTGCAAACCGTCCATCGGGCATGTTGTACCGCCTCGACAAAATGATGATGTGGCGGTTAACGATCCTGCCCCACACTGGCTTGGTGATGTGGAGTGCACGGCTGTCAGCGTGCTTGTGGTGGAGAAAATAGTCTCGGTCACCGTTGGTCGGTTTTGGGCCTGGGGAGATGCCATTTCCAATGAACACCACGCCAGTGGCATTGGATGCGCGGAATCCATCGACTTCTGAAATTCTGCTCTCCAGCCGGGCCAGGAAGGCGTTCGTACCTTCCACATTCAAGGGGCCGCGCTGCAGCTGGCTTTCCAGATCGTCGACGATGGACAACAGGGCCAGGTCAATTTTTTCAACGGTGCCTGACAAGCTTTGTTCGACAGCGTTCGCCACGTTTTGCGTCAGTGCCTCGGCCCGCTGGACGTACAGGTTTCGGCTTTTGACCAAAGATTCCACTGTCAGTCCCATCACCAGCAGGTTGGTGAAGAGCAGCGTCGCGATGAGCAGTGACTGGTGTGAACGTGAAATCTGCATGGATGATGTGCACACGGCTCATGGTCTCGTGACCGCACGTTCCCCGAGCGCCGATGTGCTGGTCGCCATCGTACCTTGATTGGCCGGAACGTTCAGGCCAATGTGCAGAGAACCGAAAGACCGGCTTAAGCTGGCTGCAGCGGTCTCCGGAGCAGGCGAGGTGTCTGAGCAGGTGGCGCCGCCGCAGCCATGGATGGCACTTTGCGGCAAGGCGTCGGGCATGGACACCAGTCCCGTCACCGGGTCGTAGCCCACGTTTCGCAAATGCAGCGCGAGTGCCGCGTCCATCGACTGGGCATGCTGTGGAAACCAGATTCCCAACTCATGCGCCAGCTGCCGGACCAACGCCAAATCGCCAGCCTCTCCCCGCTTGGTGCCTTCTCGCATGACCTGAAGCACCACGTTGTGTTGCATGCTGTGGCAGTTGGAGGATGAGAATCGGGTGTTTTCCATCCACTGGTCTTCTCGTCCAAAGTGATCCTCGGTGTGCACCACCAACGCTTGCCAAGAGGCCACCAATGCGTCGTCCGCAGAGGCTTCGACCAGGGCCAATAAATCGACGAACTCTCGGTGTGTGTCGTCCATTTCAGGCAAATCAAGTGCTAGCG
>CAZHDP010000515.1:0-2453 GCA_964531605.1 uncultured Burkholderiaceae bacterium
GAGCCGTTACCTGGCCCGCTTGATCGTCAACCCCGTGGCCAAAAACATGATCAACACGTTCTTCTTCAACATGAACGCGATCAAGTCAGGTCAAAGTCGGCCTAAAAACGTGCCTCGGTACAAGCCGTCAAAGGTGGGCGTGCTGGGAGCCGGCATGATGGGGGCGGGCATCGCTTACGCCCAAGCCAGCCGGGGCATCACCACGGTGCTCAAAGATGTGAGCCAAGAAAAAGCGGATTTGGGCAAAGCTTACACCACCAAAATCACACAACCTCGCGTAGACAAAGGTCGCATGAGCCCGCACGACCAAGCCGAGTTGCTCAACCGCATCACGGCCACCGACAAGGCCAGCGACTTGCAGGGGTGTGACCTGATCATCGAAGCGGTGTTTGAGCAGCGCGACCTCAAAGCCACGGTGACAAAAGAAGCCGAACCCATGCTTGCGTCAGGCGGCTTTTTTGCAAGCAACACGTCCACGTTGCCCATCAGCGGCCTGTCGGCGGCCAGCGCCAAACCCGAGAAATTCATCGGCATCCACTTTTTCAGTCCCGTGGACAAGATGAAGCTGGTTGAAATCATCCGTGGCCAGCAAACCGACGATGAAACCGTGGCCCGCGCCTACGACTACGTGCAGTCATTGGGCAAAATCCCGATCGTGGTGAACGACTCTCGCGGTTTCTACACCAGCCGAACCTTTGGCACCTTCGTGATGGAGGGTGTGACGATGCTGAGCGAGGGCATCCCCGCCGCGGTCATCGAAAACGCGGGCATCCAGTGTGGCATGCCTGTGGGCCCATTGACGGTGGTTGACCAAACCTCGCTGAGCCTGAGCGTTCACGTCATGGACCAGACCCGCAAAGACATGGCCGCCGAAGGCAAGACCTTTGTAGCCACGCCTGGCCAACTGCTGGTCGAGCGCATGGTCAAGGAACTCAACCGCAAGGGCCGTGCGGCAGGCGGCGGCTTCTACGACTATCCCGCGGGGCAAAAGAAGACCTTGTGGCCCGAATTGAAACCGCTGTTTGAAAAGCCTGGCCTGGCCTGGGACATCGCCACGCTGAAAGACCGCATCTTGTACCGCCAAGCGATTGAAACCGCGCGCTGCTTGGAAGAAGGCGTGCTCACCACGGTGCACGATGCGAACATTGGCTCCATATTTGGCATCGGCTTCCCTGCGTGGACGGGCGGGGCCATGCAATTCATCTATGGCACGGGCGTGGACGCCTTCATCAAACGCGCCAAAGCGTTGGAGCAGCAGTCTGGCGCTGGCTTTGCCTTGACCGACAGCGTGATTGCCACCATCCGTCAACACCAACCGGTGTATTGAACTGACGTTCATGGGGGGTTAACGAGGCATTGAATTTCCGTCGAATACCGACGGTCGACTACAGCGGGTCCAGCAGAAATGTTGGACCCGCTTTACATTGGGGGCTGTCGTCCCGAAGGGCTGTCCAAGGCGTTAAGGGGCGATGCACCACCTCAACGTCTCTCTTTGTCTGAGGCAGACATGACACTTTTGCACCCCTTACCAACAAAGCAGTGCCCGGAACTTGCACGCACTGTTGAACCACATTCAGGCATGCCCACGCCTGCATGGTTGACCGCTGCAGCGGCTACCTCGGCCTTGACGGCTTGCGGGGGCGGCTCTGCGGGGTCCAGTCCCACGCCAGCACCGGCCCCAGGCGGCATCAGTGCGGCGCAAGCGGCCAGGTTGCTCCAGCAGGCCCAGTTCTCGTCGACTGATGCTGAAATTTCAGCGGTGCAAAACCTGGGGTACGCTGGCTGGTTGGACCAGCAGTTCGGTCAACCTGTGGGCCCCACCGGATGGGACTGGCTGATGGGCAAGGGCTACAACGACGCCGCCTTCATCAACAACATCACGCCCGCCGACTACATGGTGTGGCACCAGCTGATCACATCGACCGACGCCGTGCGCATGCGGGTGGCACTGGCGCTGTCAGAGATTTTTGTGGTGTCCAGCATCGGTGTGAATGTTCAGTACCGGGCTTTTGCCATGGCCGCCTATTGGGACACGTTGGTGAACGGTGCCTTCGGCAATTACCGGGATTTGCTGGAAGCCATCACATTGAACCCGGCCATGGGCGTCTACTTGAACACCAGGGGCAACCAAAAGGCCAACCTGTCCACCGGACGCCAACCCGACGAGAACTACGCGCGAGAGGTGATGCAGTTGTTCACCATCGGGCTGTATGGCCTCAACCCTGATGGCACGGTCAAAACCGGCGCCAATGGCCAGCCCGTCGAAAGTTATGACCAAAGCACCGTGACGGCCTTGGCCACGGTATTCACGGGTTGGGACTTTGACAACACCGGATCGACAGCAAGCAACCCGCTGCAGGTCAAAACGCCGATGCGACTCAATGCTGCCTTGCACTCGACCACGGCAGCCACGTTTTTAGGAACCACGGTCCCGGCTAACACTGCCGGAACGG
>CAZHDP010000516.1:0-2449 GCA_964531605.1 uncultured Burkholderiaceae bacterium
TTTGATCTTGTGCAATCCACCTTATGTCAACGCTGACAGCATGGCCCAATTGCCCGCCGAGTACCTTGCTGAGCCGGAACTCGCGCTGGCCGGTGGGAAAGATGGCATGGATTTCGTTCGGCATTTGCTGCGTGATGCACCGAGCCGCATGACCCCATCTGCTGTGCTGATCCTTGAAATCGGCAATGAGCGGGAATACTTTGAAGCAGCGTTCCCGCACCTTGAAGTGTTTTGGCTTGAGACCAGCGCTGGTGAAGACCAAGTGATGCTCGTGACACGAGAGGCCCTTTTGGCTCAAGCACAACGCTGACGGCAACACGGTTCGCAGCGCCTCTGAATTTTTCCATCTTTCGCACATTGGTGCGATGCTTTCCCATGATCACCCTCAAAAATGTCACCTTGCGCCGCAGCGTCAAGGTTTTGCTCGATAACGCATCTGCCACCATCAATCCTGGCGAAAAGGTTGGCCTCATTGGTCGCAATGGCGCAGGCAAGTCCACCTTGTTTGGGCTGCTGAATGGCACATTGCACGAGGACAGTGGCGACTTTTACAGTCCGAAACAGTGGCGCATGGCCCAGGTCGCGCAAAACATGCCAGAGACGGACGAAAGCGCCACGGCCTTCGTGCTCAACGGCGACACTCGCCTGGCTGAATTGCGGGATGCACTCGTGATTGCGGAGCAAAAGTTCGCAGAAAACAGCGACGATGCCGACGCAGGGATGGGCATCGCTCAAGCCTATACCGACTTGGCTGATGCAGGAGAGCACGATGCTGTGCCACGTGCCCAGGCTTTGATCCTTGGGCTAGGGTTCAAAACGACCGAATTAGACAACCCGGTTAACAGTTTTTCTGGCGGATGGCGGATGCGCTTGCAGCTGGCTCGTGCCCTGATGTGCCCTTCGGACTTGCTGCTGTTGGACGAGCCAACCAACCATTTGGACTTGGATGCCTTGGTTTGGCTTGAAGCATGGTTGAAAAAATACGAAGGCACGATGATCGTGATCAGCCACGACCGAGAGTTCTTGGACGCGATCACCAATGTCACCATCCACATCGACAACGCACAATTGACCCGCTACGGTGGCAACTACAGCGCCTTTGAGGATCAACGTTCGCAGCAGTTGCTTCTGCAGCAAGCCGCCTTTGAGAAGCAGCAAGACAAAATCGCGCACTTGCAAAAATTCATTGACCGCTTCAAGGCAAAAGCCAGCAAAGCCAAGCAAGCACAAAGTCGGGTCAAAGCCTTGGAGCGCATGGAGAAGGTGGCTCCTATGCTGGCAAGTGCAGATTTCACTTTCGAATTCAAAGAGCCGGCAAACCTGCCCAATCCGATGCTGTCGATCACCGATGCCAGCTTTGGGTACACCTTAGAGTCGGAAGATGATACGGAGGTCATCACAAAAACCATTGTTCGAGGGGTCAATCGGTCGGTCTTGGCAGGGCAACGCATCGGCATTTTGGGTGCTAATGGCCAAGGTAAATCTACCGTCGTCAAAACCATTGCCCGTGATTTGGGTTTGTTGTCTGGCACCATCACCGAGGGTAAGGGACTGAACATCGGCTATTTTGCGCAACAAGAGTTGGATGTGCTGCGCCCTCAAGACACCCCCTTGGAGCACATGATTCGACTGGCGCGCGAAGTGGCCGCATCCGGTGGCAGTGCCGGCGGGTCAGGCAAAGAGCAAGATTTGCGTGGCTTTTTAGGCAGCTTCAACTTCAACGGCGACATGGTGAAACAAGCCGTAGGAACCATGAGTGGCGGCGAAAAAGCCCGCTTGGTTTTGGCGATGATGGTTTGGCAACGCCCCAACCTCTTGCTGCTGGATGAACCCACCAACCATTTGGATTTGACCACCCGTGAGGCCTTGGCCGTTGCGCTGAACGAATTTGAAGGCACCTTGATGCTGGTCAGCCATGACCGCGCGCTTCTGCGATCCGTGTGTGACGAGTTTTGGCTGGTGGGACGAGGAGGCATTGCCCCGTTCGACGGTGATTTGGACGATTACCAGCGCTACCTTCTTGACGAGGCCAAACGCTTGCGTGAACAAATCAAAGAAGAAAGCCGTATGGGAGCCGAGGCCAAGGCTAGTCCGCCGATGGATAAGTCATCGACCACGACTAAAAATACAAAATCTTTGCAAAAGGAACTTGCAACGATCGAGGCCAGGTTGGCGGACATCAACCAAGCACGCACACGACTGAACGCCGAACTTCATGCCTTAAGCGACACAGCTGACATCATCAAAGCTGGCACCGCATTGAAAGTATTGGACGATGAAATGGCTGTGCTTGAAGAGCGTTGGCTTGAATTAACCGCACAACTTGATGTTTGAATAAAAAATGCCCGGATCAGATCTGATCATGGGCATCTCTTTGGTCTTGAAGCCTAACTCCCGCGCTTCAATGAGGTTGAAGTATTTCGTACCCTGCAAAGACAAATCCCCCTGC
>CAZHDP010000517.1:0-2448 GCA_964531605.1 uncultured Burkholderiaceae bacterium
GGGCGATACCCAAACCTGCGTCCCACACATTGGTCTGCCCCAGCAAACCACTGACCGCGTAGCAGGTCGACGAGAAACCCTGTTTGCGCAACACAGGCAATGCGTGTTGCAGGTTGTTGAGGTAACCGTCGTCAAACGTGATGCCCACCACACGCCCATGGCGTTGGCCCGTCAAATACGGCACCAACCGGTCCATGGACAAGCCCTGGTAACCCAGCGACTTCAACAACGCCATCTGGCGGGAAAACGCCCCAGGGCTCACGCAGAGACTTCGAAAGGGCGCCCCTTTGGCGGGTGCGCGGTCGATCTGGTGGTACACCAAAATGGGAATGCGAGACACCCTCAGCGACATGGCTTACAGCAGCACGATGTCGTACTGTTCTTGCCCCATGCTGGCTTCGCTCTGCAGCGAGACGGGTTTGCCGATGAAATCGCTCAGACCGGCCAGATGCTGGCTTTCTTCATCGACCAAAATTTCAACCACCGCAGGTGCAGCCACCACCCGAAATTCACGCGGATTGAACTGCCGGGCTTCGCGCAAAATCTCACGCAAGATGTCATACGCCACCGTGCGGGCGGTCTTCACACTGCCCTTGCCCTGGCATTCAGCGCAAGGCTCACACAGCATGTGGGCAAGCGACTCTCGGGTGCGCTTGCGGGTCATTTCAACCAGGCCCAACTGAGAGAATCCCCCCGCCGTGGTTTTGACCCGGTCACGCGCCAGGTGCTTGCGGAACTCGGCCAACACCGCCTCGCGGTGGTCGGTGCGTGCCATGTCAATGAAGTCCGCGATGATGATGCCACCGAGGTTGCGCAAGCGCAGCTGCCGGGCAATCGCACCCGCAGCCTCCAAATTGGTTTTGAAGATGGTGTCGTCAAAGTTGCGGGCCCCGACAAAGCCACCCGTGTTCACATCTACCGTGGTCAGCGCCTCGGTTTGCTCAACGATGAGGTAGCCGCCCGACTTCAGTTCCACCCGCTTGCCCAAAGCTTTGGCGATCTCTTCTTCCACACCATAGAGGTCAAAAATCGGACGCTCACCTTTGTAGTGTTGCAACTTCTCTGCAGCGGCAGGCATGAATTCACGGCCAAAAGCCTGCAACTTTTCAAACTGCTCACGAGAGTCGAGGCGGATGGCCTGGGTCGACTCGCTGACCAGGTCGCGCAACACCCGCTGCAGCAAATTCAGATCCTGGTGCAACAAGGACTGGGGTGGCAAACGCAGCGATGCGTCTTTGATCCGTGCCCAGGCCTTGCGCAGGTAAGCCACGTCTTCTGCCAACTCGACATCACTGGCCTCTTCACCGTTCGTGCGCAGAATGAAGCCGCCGTGCACCGCAGGATCGCCCGCCAAGGTGGTCAAGCGCTGGCGCAACACCTCGCGCTGGTCTGCCGGGATTTTTTGCGAGATGCCGATGTGGTTGTCTTGGGGCAAAAACACCAACAGGCGCCCCGCGATGCTGATTTGCGTGGACAGGCGAGCCCCTTTGGTGCCAATGGGGTCTTTGATCACTTGCACCATCAGCGCCTGACCTTCAAACACCTGCTTTTCAATGGGCACCAGTGGCGCGTCCCGTTCATCGCTATTGGCGCCCCTGGCGGCGGGGTGTGCCCCGGCCAGATCAGCCACATGCAAAAACGCGGCACGCTCTAAGCCAATGTCGATGAACGCTGACTGCATGCCCGGCAACACGCGTGCGACCTTGCCCAGGTACACATTGCCGACCAAGCCACGCTCTAGCGTCCGCTCAACGTGCAACTCCTGGATGGCGCCGCTTTCCAGCACCGCAACCCGGGTTTCTTGTGGGGACCAATTGATCAGGATGTCTTGTTGCATGGTGTCTTTGTTCATCACACCGTCATGCCAACAGCGCGCAGCAGTTGCGCTGTTTCAAACATCGGCAAGCCCATGATGCCTGAATAACTGCCACTGATGTGCTCGATGTAGGCCGCAGCCCTGCCCTGCACCGCATATGCGCCGGCTTTGCCCATGGGTTCACCGCTGTCCACGTACGCCTGAATCTGAGCCTGCGTCATGGGGGCAAAACGCACTTGAGACACACTCATGGCCGTCCAGCGTTTGCGCCCGTGCTGCACCGCTACCGCCGTCAACACCCGGTGCGTTTGACCTGACAGCGCTTGCAGCATGCGCACGGCGTCGTCGGTCGAGTCTGGCTTGCCATGGATGACCCGCCCCAAAGCCACCGTGGTGTCTGAGCACAACACGGGGGCATCGGGCAAACCACGGGACTTCAGCCGCAGCAGCGCCGCGTCCAGCTTCAGCCCGGTGACGCGTTGCACGTACGTGCTGGGTGCCTCGTTTTTCAAGACAACTTCCAACGCCTCACTGTCTTCAGAAGCGTCAGCCAACAGCAATTCGTTGGCCACGCCGAGCTGCTCCAGCAGTTGACGTCGACGTGGGCTCTGAGAAGCCAGGTAAATGAAAGC
>CAZHDP010000518.1:0-2440 GCA_964531605.1 uncultured Burkholderiaceae bacterium
TGCCGCTGGCGATCAGGCCCAAGCGGTCATGCGGGCCAACGATCACGTTGTGGTTGAGCTTGTTGGCGCGGATGTAGGCCAGTGCGGCGTACCACTTGTAGTCAAACAGGCGGGCTTCCTGGTCCAGCGCGTTGTCGGGCCAACGGATGTGCACGCCGCCGGGGGGCATCACAAAGTCAGGGATCACGGTCTGAACCCGCTCGGGGTCGATCATGGCCGTCGCACTGGATTCCACAATCTCTTGGATCGTTTTCATGCCCGCCCACACGCCCGAGAAACGGCTCATGGCGAAGGCATGCACGCCAAAGTCCAAAATTTCTTGCACGGTTGCCGGGAAGAACACCGGCAGGCCGCAGGCTTTGAAGATGTGGTCGCTTTGGTGGGCGGCAGTGGAACTTTTGGCCACATGGTCGTCGCCAGCCACTGCAATCACGCCGCCCCAGGGGGTTGTGCCCGCCATGTTGGCATGCTTGAACACATCGCTGGTGCGGTCCACACCTGGGCCTTTGCCGTACCAGATGCCGAACACACCGTCGTACTTGTTGGTGCCGGGCGGCGCAAAGCCCAGTTGCTGTGTGCCCCACACGGCGGTGGCGGCCAGCTCTTCGTTCACCCCGGGCTGGAATACGATGTGGCGTTCTTTGAGGTACTTGGCCGCACCCCACAGCGCCTGGTCGTAATTGCCCAGAGGCGAACCGCGGTAGCCGCTGATGAAGCCCGCGGTGCTTTTGCCCTGTTGTTGGTCGCGCAGGCGCTGCAACATCGGCAGCTTGACCAGTGCTTGCACGCCAGACATGAAGGCGCGCCCATGGTCCAGGCTGTATTTGTCATCAAGGGTGACCGTGTCGATGGCCTTGCGGATGTGTTCTGGCAGGGGGGCGTTCATGGTTGTACTGTCTCCAAAGTGAGGGAAAGTGTATGCCCAACAGCGTGATAAGTCTTTGCGTTCTTTGCGGTGTTTGCGCTATGCTGAGAAAGAATCTTGCTCAATAGCGTCAAATAAAGAACTGCATGACCGCCGCACTGGATAAATTCGACATCGCCATCCTGGTTGAACTTCAAAACGACGCGCGCCTGACCAATGCCGAGCTCGCGGCGCGCGTGGGTTTGTCGGCTGCCCCATGCTGGCGACGCGTGCGTGCGCTCGAAGAGGCGGGCTACATCTTGGCTTACCGTGCCGAGATCGATCGCCACAAGATCGGGCTCGATGTGCTGGCGTTTGTGCGGCTGGATGCGGCGCAAAACAGTGGTCGGGCATTGCGGGAATTGGAAGAGGCGATACGCAAAATATCAGAGGTGATCTCGTGCCACTACATCAGCGGCACCGGCACGTTTGAATTGCAGGTGGTCTCGCGTGACCTGAACACCTTCAGCCAATTCGCACGCGAAGTGTTGATCAACCTGCCCAATGTGAAAGACCTGCACACCAGCTTTTCGCTGGGAGAGGTCAAAGCCAACAGCGCGTTGCCTCTGGGACATTTGACGGTGTGAGTTTCATCAGGGGGTGTGAGGTGGCGTGACGCAGCGCGGTGTCGATCAGAACTTGGTGTAACCGCCGTCAATCACGAACTGTTCACCCGTGGTGTAGCTGGATGCCTGGCTGGCCAGGTACACCGCGATGCCACCAAAATCGTCGATCTCGCCCCAGCGGCGGGCAGGGATCCGTGGGATCACCGCGTCGGCAAACTTGGGGTTGGTGACCGAGCGTTGCGTCATGTCGGTCACGATCCAGCCTGGCAAGATCGAGTTCACGCGGATGCGGTGACGCGCCAGCTCAACCGCCAGCGCACGCACGTAAGACGTGACCGCCCCTTTGGACGCGCCGTAATGGCTGTTGCGGGCGGCGCCCTCAACCGCAGCCGTGCTGGCGGTGGCCACCAGCGAACCACCTTGACCGTGCGCCGCCATGTGCCGGGCTGCGGCACGGAAGGTGAGGAACACCCCTTCCACGTTGATGCGTTGCACGCGCCTGAACTCGGCCAAATCCATGTCCAGCACAGAAGTGCCCTTGCCAGACACGCCCGCGTTGGCAAAGCAGGCATTGACCTGTCCGAGGGCGGCCACGGAGGCCGCAAACGTGGCTTCCACTTGCGCTTCTTCACCCACGTCGCACACGAACGCATGGACGCGTGAGGCGTCGCCGCATTCCGTGGCCAGCTGGGTTCTAGCTTGCGCGGTTTTGTCGGGGTTAGAGCCCCAAATGGCCACCGATGCGCCCGAGGCGAGCAGCGCGCGCGCCATGCCCAGGCCGATGCCGCCATTGCCGCCGGTGACGACCACGCCACGGCCAGAGAGGTTGAAGGGGGTGTACATGCTGCAGTCTCCTTGATCTGCAGAAAATCATAGCGGTGCCCGCTGCGAGCAGGTGTCGCGTGGGCGCAGCCCATGCGTCGCCTCGCTCAGAAGCTCAAGGGGTCGTCAAGGGGCAGAGGCTCAATCC
>CAZHDP010000519.1:0-2425 GCA_964531605.1 uncultured Burkholderiaceae bacterium
AGACTACGTCAAAACACACCGCCTGCAATCGCCCAATGATCTGGTTCGAGCAACCCTGCTCGACACAACGCTGCAACCCCATTGGCAGACATGGCTTCAGCGCTTCAGCACACTCTCAAACGCACAGATCGACGGTATCCCTCGTTTGCATTTCGACCAGTCCCTGCTGGCCATAGAGACCGCACGCTACGGCCAGGGTGCTGTGCTGAGCAGCGCCATCCTGACGGAGACTGAGATGCGCGACGGAACATTGTGTGAGCCGTTCAAGTGCAGCCTGCCGGTGTCCAAGGGGTACTACGTGGTGCATCACAAAGGTGCGCACCTGCGACCGGCTGCGCTGGCCTTGAAACATTGGCTATTGGAAGTCACTGAGTCGGCACCCGATGGACACCACAGTCAGCAGGCTCCGACGACAAGATGATGACAGACAAGGTTGACTGCGAATAACGTTGTGCAAGGTACCGGACGTGGCTGTCCAAAACAGTCAACAGCTGATTACCTCAACTCAAAGCGCCAGCGAAACAGACCCGTTCAAAGCCCGTGAGCAGCAGGCCATCATGCGCTGATGGGTGGCCCTCTCGACTTTGGTCAGCACACGGTCTCTGTGGTCCACGTGGCCGCTGACCACAGCCACCTCGCAAGTCCCACACAGGCCTTCGCCACAGTCGCAAGGCACGTCTACCCCCACCGCCTGCAGGGCTTGCAACAAGGTCTGATCAGCTGACACAGTGATCGACAAGTTCGAGTCCTTCAGATGGGCGGTGAAGGGCTGCGCTTGGCTGGGGTCCAAAACTGCGCTGGTGGTGCTGAAGTGTTCAACGTGCAACACACCTTCAGGCCACTGGGCGCTGAGCGCTTCCAGGTCTTCTATTAAGCGGGCAGGACCACAAGCATAGACGCGTGTGCGCTCATCCACGTGCGCCAACAAGGTTGGCAATGACATGCGCTGCCCTTGATCTTTGACATGCAACGACAAGGCCGCGCCATGGCTTTGCTCTGCCCTTGCCAGCAACGCCATTTGGCGCCTGCTTCGACCGGCATAGTGCAGCGCATAAGACACGCCCAAGGCTTTGAGGCGATCGGCCATGGCCAAAATGGGCGTGATGCCAATGCCGCCAGCGATCAACACGACGTGCTGAGCAGTCTCGTCCAGGCGAAACAGGTTTTTAGGCCCCGCCAACTGGAGGTGGTCGCCCACATGAACGTGGTCACACAAGTACACAGAGCCACCACGCCCTTGCGCTTCTCGTTGGACAACGACTTGCAAGGTGCTTCGGTCAGCAGACGAACCACACAACGAATATTTACGGCGGTAGCCGCCAGCAATCAAGTCCACGTGAGAGCCCGCACTCCAGGCGGGCAAGTGGGCGCCGCCGGGGTCGGCGAGTACCCACCGGTACAGGCCATCCCCTTCGCTGTGCTTTTCGCGCACCACCACCGTGCGGGTGATCCCTTCTTTCACTGGCGGCCCCACATAGAAAGGCACTTTGTTTTCCAGTGCAGCGGGGTCCAGGCGCTCGGGGTTGAGGCGAGGGTCCCATTCAACCCACAACTCGGAAGGGCCACGGAATGAGGTGTTGGACAGGAAATCAAACACCTGCTCTTCCACCAAGCGGAGGTGTGGCAAACGGCGGGAAAACTCTTCCAAAAACACGCGCATTTGCATGCGCCCGATGTTCTTGCCCATGCATTGGTGCGCCCCATAACCAAAGGTGAGGTGCTCTACGGCGTTGTCACGGTAGAGGTCAACCTGCCCAGGGTTTTCAAAATGGCGAGGATCAAAATTGGCTGAGGCTTGCACCAACAGCAATTTGCTCCCTTTGGGGATGGCCACGCCACCGACAGACGTGTCTGCCGTGGCCATGCGACGCCACGCGATGATCGACCCGGCGACCCGCAAGCACTCTTCAGCCGCGTTCGGAATCAATGCAGGGTTGGCACAAATGGCTTCCCACGCGTCACGCTGTTGCAGCAGCGTCATGAAGGCGTTGGCTGTGGCATTGGACGTGGTCTCATGCGCTGCGGCCAGGATGGCCATCATCATGGAACGCAGGTACGACTCGGTGACGATGTCGGGGTGCTGGTGGTGTTGGCGTATTGACTCGTACATCCAGCCAACGCCATCCGGCTTGGCCATCATGCCGTCGAGGATGTGTTGAGCGGTCTGCCAAAACCGCCCAACGTTGGTGGCGATGTCCAGTTGCTCTTCGGCCGTGGGTCGCCCCCAGGTGTTGAGCGTGTGGGCCACAGCGAATTGGCGCAGTTGGTCTGCCCCCTCATCAGGCACCCCCAAGAAATCCAGTGCAATGGTGAGGGGGATTTCGTAGAACATCTCCTTCACCAAGTCTGCTCGGCCTTTGTCGATGAAGCGGTCCATGTATTGCCGTGCCAACGCACGCACCGCTGGCTCGTAGGTGAGCAAACG
>CAZHDP010000520.1:0-2417 GCA_964531605.1 uncultured Burkholderiaceae bacterium
GCACCCAACCCCGTCCGTCAATCTACTACAACTCCGAGGTTTTTGAACCCTGGTTGCCCTCTGCCCATCCACACCAAGACCGTCACAAGGTGGTGATCGTGGGGGCTGGTCCCGCCGGCATGGTGGTTGCGTTGGAGCTCGCTCGCCATGGGGTGCCCAGTGTGGTGTTGAGCGCCGAGTTGCAGCTCTCTCAAGGCAGTCGAGCGATTTGTTTCACGCGTCGATCCATGGAAATCTTGCAGCAAGTGGGTGTGGCTGAACGCATGACACAAGGTGGTTTGCCGTGGCGCTTTGGCAATTCTTACTACCGTGGGCAGCGCGTGTTTCGCATGGAGGCGCCCCACGATACCGATGATCGCTTTTTCCCGATCATCAATGTGCAGCAGCAGTACTTGGAGGAGTACCTGCACGATGCCTGCAAAGCCAACCCTTTGATTGACTTTCGTTGGGGCAACAAGGCGGGGCACATCGACCAGCACGGGGACCATGCTGTTGTGCAAGTTGACACCCCCGAAGGCCCTTACACCCTGGAGACCGATTGGCTGGTTGCCGCAGACGGGGGGCGATCAGGCATCCGTGCTGCGATGAACCTGCAGATGGAGGGCGCTTCTTACGAAGGCTTTTTTGTCATTGCCGACATCAAGATTGACTTGCCGTTTCCGACCGAGCGTTTGGCCTATTTCGATCCCGACTGGAACCGTGGCAACACCATTTTGATGCACCGAGAACCCCATGGCATCTGGCGGGTGGACTACCAGTTGCCACCGGGCGAAACGCCCGAGGACGCGCTGCGCCCGGCGTCCCTCCAGGCCCGTATCAACGCGCAGCTTGCGATGATCGGCCACGCTGGCACGGCATGGGAGCTGGATTGGTCCTCGGTCTACTCGGCCCGCACGTTGACCTTGCCCGATTTTGTGCAAGGGCGGGTGATCTTCACAGGCGACGCTGCGCATTTGCTGCCCATCTTCGGCGTGCGCGGTGCCAACACCGCTTTTCAGGATGCCCAATCGTTGGGCTGGCATTTGGCAAGCGTGGTTCGGGGATGGGCGTCAACCCAAATGCTGACCAATCACAGCACCGAGCGTGTAGGCGCCGCCAGAGAAATCATTGACGAGGCTGGCAAGAGCACCCGGTTCATGGCCCCGCCCAGCCGTGGCTTTCGCTTGCTGCGCGACGCGGTGCTGTCACTGTCGTTGACACAAGACTTTGTTCGCCCGCTCTACCACTGGAGAACCTCGCGCCCCCACGAATACACCCACTCTCAACTCAATTGCCCTGACGACGACAACGCCTTGTTCACCGCTGGCCCCGCCCATGGGGCGCCACCGCAAAACGTGCGCTTGGGTGAAGACGACTTCTTGCTCGATCATTTGGGGGGTGGTTTTGACTTGCTGTATTTCACGGGGCAGGGCGACATCGCCCCTGCCATTTTGCAAACCGTGAGCGCCGCCCGCGCGCGCGGCGTGATGGTGCGGGTGACGGCGATCGGTGCCTCACAAGCCGTGGTTGGCGCCGACCAGACCCTGGCCGATGCCGACGGACGGGTCCGTTTGCGCTACGGCATCCCTGCTGATGGCGGTGCCTACCTGCTTCGTCCTGACCAGCACATTTGTGCCCGATGGCTCCGTTTGAGCGCTGCACAACTGCAAACTGCACTGTGCACAGCGTTGCCCCAGTAAACACTTTGGAAAGCCCCTTCATGATGACGACACCTCCGCAAGCTGCCTTGACCATTGGTGGACTGGAAACGGTTTACGATGCACTGGCCACGGCCATGGACCAAGTGGGCGAGGCCAACACGCCCTTGTTTTTGGTGAAGCTGGCATTGCTGAATGCCAATGCCTTGGGTGACGAGAAGTTGTTTCAGCAGCACATAGAGACCGCCCTTCAAGACCTCTGATAATTCGACCATGAACACTCTGACCTCCAACCTCAATGAAACGCACAACCCGGCCCTGCGCAGCTGGGTTGTGTCCGCCCAGGCAGCCGGGACGGATTTCCCCATCCAGAACCTTCCCTTCGCGGTGTTCCGCCGCCGAAGCGCCACTGGCCAAGCGGATGCTTTCCGTGGTGGTGTGGCCATCGGTGACCAGATCGTTGACCTTGCTGCCGTCGCCCAAGCCGGCATCTTTCAAGGTGAAGCGCACGCTGCAGCCCAGGCCGGTGGCCAAGACAAACTCAATGCACTGATGGCCTTGGGTCACGGTGCCTGGGGCGCTTTGCGCTTGGCGCTGTCCCGTGCGTTGCGCGAAGGCGCCCCAGCGCAAGCAGCCTTGCAAGCCTGTTTGGTGCCTCAGTCAGAAGCTGAATACGATGTGCCTGCACGTATCGGTGACTACACTGACTTTTACACCTCGGTCTACCACGCGACCAACGTGGGTCAATTGTTCCGACCAGACAACCCCTTGCTGCCCAAC
>CAZHDP010000521.1:0-2407 GCA_964531605.1 uncultured Burkholderiaceae bacterium
GTGACACCGTGTCCTTGCCGAATGGTACCCACGCGACCCGGGAGTTCATCCAGCACCCCGGCGCTGTGATGGTCATCCCGGTGCTCGATGACGGGCGCCTGGTGATGGAGCGACAGTTTCGATACCCCGTGCAACAAATCATGTTGGAGTTTCCCGCCGGTAAGCTGGACGCTGGCGAACAACCCTTGGCTTGTGCGCAACGCGAGCTGGCCGAGGAAACCGGCTACCGAGCAGCGGAATGGGCGAGGGCAGGGCAGCTGCACCCAGTCATCTCGTATTCGACGGAATTCATCGACATTTGGTTTGCCCGAGGTTTGACCTTGGGTTCCCGTCAGTTGGACGATGAGGAATTTCTGGACGTGGTCTTGATGACCCCCGAAGCCTTGTTCGAGGCTTGTTTTTCGGGGGGCGTGACCGATGCCAAAACCCTGGTGGGTGCCTTTTGGCTTCAGCGGTGGATGCAACATCCCGGCCAATTGGTGTGGGCGGGTGCTTCTCCTGGGGTTTGACGGCCCCGTTGGCACGCGCCTCTGTTCTCGCCGACAATCTAGCGATGAAAGTACTGGACCTCCAATGTCAGCATCACCACCGGTTTGAGGGATGGTTTGCGTCAGAGGATGATTTTGCCCAGCAACTGGCCAAGGGCCTGTTGGAATGTCCGGTGTGTGCGGACAAAACCATCGTGAAAATGCTCTCGGCACCCAGGCTCAATTTGGGCGCGGCTGCCGCTGCTTCGTCTCCGGCAGAAGTGGCTCATGCACCTGGCACACCTGCTCAGCCTCAGGTCACACCCTCAGAGACCGCCGATGTCCAGGCGGCCTTCTTGAAGGCCGTTCGCCACGTTCTGGCCAACACAGAGAACGTCGGTGAACACTTCGCCCAGGAAGCCCGCAAGATGCACTACGGCGAAGCTGAGGCGCGCAACATCCGCGGCCAAGCGACGCCAGCAGAGACACAGGCGCTGCTGGAGGAGGGCATTGCCGTGCTGCCTCTGCCCGTGCCGAAACACTTCAACGAAACGCTGCAATGACGCTGCGCTGAGGCCTTACTTCGAGAACTGAAGCGCCGCCAAGCGCGCATAAGCACCGTTCTCTCGAACCAAGGCGTCATGGGTGCCCATTTCAACAATGCGTCCTTGGTCCAGCACCACGATGCGGTCTGCCTTTTGTACCGTTGCCAGGCGGTGGGCAATGATCAGGGTGGTGCGTTGTCCGGTGTGGCTTTGCATGGCGGATTCCAGCGCGGCTTGAACCATGCGTTCACTTTCCGCGTCCAGCGCGCTGGTTGCTTCATCCAGCAGCAGCAGCGGGGCATTTTTCAACATGGCGCGGGCAATCGCAATCCGCTGACGTTGGCCACCGCTCAAGCGCACCCCACGCTCTCCCAAGAAGGTGTTGTAACCCTCGGGCAATTGCATGATGAATTCATGGGCGTAGGCTTTCGAGGCAGCCGCGCGCACCTCTTCATCGGTCGCATCGGGCCGACCATAGCGGATGTTTTCCAATGCGCTGGTGGAGAAAATCACTGCATCTTGAGGCACGATGGCGATGCGGTGTCGCAGCGCTTCGAGGCTCATGGTCTGGATGGGCACCCCATCCAGGCTCACCTGACCGCGTGTGGGGTCGTAAAAACGCATCACCAGTTGGAATACTGTCGTTTTGCCGGCACCACTTGCGCCGACCAATGCAACCGTTTCACCCGCGTCAATGCACAAATCGAAGCTGTCCAAGGCGCATTGCCCTGGTCTGGATGGGTAGTGGAACTGAACGTTGTCAAACTGCAATGCACTGCCCGCAGAGGGTTGCTGGGGGGGCACCGCGTGGGCCGGGCTCTGGATTGAGGACTGGGTCCCCAGGAGCTCCATCAGCCGTTCCGTGGCACCGGCGGCGCGCAACAGATCGCCATACACTTCGCCCAAGACCGCAAAGGCACTGGCCAGAATGATCACGTACACCACCGTTTGACCCAGATGGCCCGCTGTCATGGTGCCGGCCATCACGGCTTGTGTGCCCTGGTACAGACCCCAGAGCAGGGCAGCAGAGGTGGCAATGATGATGAAGGCCACCAGCACAGCACGCGCTTTGCTGCGTCGCACAGCGGTCTTGAAGGTGTCGTTGGTGGACGTCGAGAACCGTGTAGCTTCCCGCACCTCGGCGGTGTAACTTTGCACCGTCGTGATGGCGTTCAAGATTTCGGCGGCAATCGCGCTGGAGTCCGCAAGCCGGTCTTGACTGGCGCGTGAGAGTTTGCGCACGCGGCGCCCAAACCACACACTGGGCAACACAATCAGTACGATGATCCCGAACACTTGGATCATCACGTAGGGGTTGTTCCACACCAGCAAAGCCAACGCACCCAGTCCCATCACGGCATTGCGCAAACCCATCGACAACGACGACCCCACCAC
>CAZHDP010000522.1:0-2403 GCA_964531605.1 uncultured Burkholderiaceae bacterium
GGAAGACCACATGAGGCATCCCGGGAATCAAGCCGAGAAAGCCCAGGATGGTGCCTGTGATGCCCAAAATTTTGGCCGATCCGAACATCTGGTGAACGATTTGGCCACCGATGTCGCGGTCTTTGCCGACCCTGGACACCACCATGGCTGCCGCTACTGATATCAACAAGCCAGGAATCTGTGCCACCAAGGCGTCACCGACGGCCAACAGCACGTAGGTGTCAGCCGCTTTGGAGGCGCTCAAACCGTGCTGCAACACGCCGATGGCAAAGCCACCCACAATGTTGATGACCAGGATCAGGATGCCCGCAATCGCGTCGCCGCGAACGAATTTGGACGCGCCGTCCATCGAACCAAAAAAGTCAGCTTCTTCCGCCACTTCACTGCGGCGGCGTTTGGCTTCGTCTTCGTTGATCAGCCCGGCATTCAGGTCGGCATCGATGGCCATTTGTTTGCCCGGCATGGCGTCCAGGGTGAAGCGCGCTGACACCTCGGCGATGCGCTCAGACCCTTTGGTGACCACCACGAAGTTGATGACCACCAAAATCGCGAACACGATCAAACCGACGACAAAGTTGCCACCGATGAGGAAGTGACCAAACGCTTCGATCACGGCACCTGCCGCCCCAGCGCCGGTGTGGCCTTCGAGCAGCACGATCCGCGTGGAAGCCACGTTCAACGACAAGCGCATCAAGGTGGTCAACAGCAACACCGATGGGAATGCTGCGAAGTCCAAAGGCTTCATCATGTAAGCCGCGACCATCATCACCATCAATGCAATGGCAATGTTGATTGTGAAGAAGGTGTCGAGCACCCACGCGGGCAACGGCAACACCATCATGGCCAAGATGGCCACAACCAGCAAAGGGGCGGCTGCCCCACTCAGTTGAGTCAGGTTGCGACTCAACCAATTCGCGATAGGAGGGGGGAGAAAGTTCATCGTCTTGCTTTCTTCTTCGCCTGGGTGGCTGCTGGATTCAAGGGATCAAGCTCTGGCGGAACCACAGGCTCTGGCAACAAATCAGGCATGGGGCCCAGGCCTTTCATGGCGTTCTTGACGCGGTAAACGTAAGCCAGAACCTGTGCGACTGCGCCAAACAGTGGCGCTGGAATTTCACGGTCCAACTCCGCGTGGGTGTACAAGGCACGGGCCAAAACAGGGGACTGCAACACGGGGATGGCGTGGCTCTTGGCCACTTCACGGATCTTGAATGCGATCAGGTCTGAGCCCTTGGCGATGACCTGTGGCGCGCCCATGGTGGTTTCGTCGTACTTGAGTGCCACGGCATAGTGGGTTGGGTTCATCACCACAAAGTCGGCTTTGGGGACAGAGTTCACGCTGTTGCGCTGCGCAATTTCACGTTGGCGCTGACGCTGGCGACCTTTCACATGCGGGTTGCCGTTGGATTCCTTGTTTTCTTGCTTGACTTCTTCGTGCGACATCTTCATGCGTGACTTGTGCATGAACATTTGCAAAGGCACGTCGATGGCTGCAACACCAAAAACCACCAGCATCATCAATGTCACGCCGGATGTCAGCCATTCCGCGAGGTGGTGCAAGGCCATCACGGAGGGCTGCAGCACGAGCGACGAGATTTCTTGCAGACTGTTGAGCAAAAAGCTGCCACCGATGGACAACACCACCGACGAAATGATGACCACCTTCACAATTTCGGACACATGCTCTTTGGAAAACAAGCGCCCCAGGCCGGCAAACGGGCTGATCCGGCTGAAGTCTGGCGTGATGGGCTTGAAGCTGAACACCCATCCGCCCAGCGCGAGTGAGCTGGCAACTGCTGCGGTGATGACGATGGACGAGAAGAGTGCACTCACCACGAGACCAATGACGGTCATTTCTTCAAGGCGGTTGAAGAGGATGTTCGATTGACTCAGCAACTCGGCATTGAACACCAGTTGCTTGCCCAGTGCCTGTTTGAGCCGGTCGGAAATCACGGGCATCAAGGCCATCAAGGCCATGCCACCTACACCCAGAACGGCGAGGTGGCCCATGTCTTTGGACCGCGCTACCTGGCCTTCTTCGCGGGCTTTGCGTAGCTTTTGCTCACTGGCGGGTAGGTTGCGGTCTTGACTGGATTCCATGATGAAGGCACTGCGTAAGAGCCTTCATTGTCGAGACCGACCTGGAAATCTAAAGGGCGAAAAGCGGGGTAAATCCGGCCTGTTTCAGACCGGTTTCACCTGGGGTCAAAAACCCAGGCTGGCCAGCAGGTCATCGACCTGCGATTGGTCTGTCACGATGTCACTGCGGCCTTCCGGGTTGACCACGGGACCGGCGAGGCTCTCGGTCTCCAAAGGGGCAGAGATTTCTTCTTCTGATGCTGCGTTCAAAACCCCATGATGGGCTGGGGTGCCGCCCTCTTGTTGCGGCGCGGATTTGATCAA
>CAZHDP010000523.1:0-2398 GCA_964531605.1 uncultured Burkholderiaceae bacterium
CCCATCCACCACAGAAGAGCGCCTGAGTTTACCCGGCGCGCAACCAGAGCACGCAGCGCTCGGCATCCAGTCCTGGAACGGTGACTTGTTCCACGTGAAACACTTGAACATCACCAGGCAGCACCGCCAGTTCGTCCACAGGGTGTTTGCCCTTCAAGGCCATCCAGACACCGCCCGCAGCCAATGCGCCACGAGACCATTGGGTAAAGTCCACCAACGAGGCAAAAGCCCGCGAACACACCACATCAAAGTCCGCGCCACCCAAGGTTTCGACCCTGGCATGCAGCGCCTTCAGGTTGGGCAACTGCAAGCTGCTGGCCGCTTGTTGAATGAACGCCGTCTTTTTGCCCACCGTGTCCACACAGGTGACATGCAGTTCAGGGCAACAGATCGCAAACACCACCCCAGGCAAGCCGGCACCAGAGCCCACATCAAGCAATCGAGGCTTGGTGTCAGGCCGCGATGGCATGGCCGCCAGGTGGCGCAACAACGGCGGCAACACGGCAAGACTGTCGAGCAAATGGTGGCGCAACATCTCATCTGGCGCACGCACGGCCGTCAGGTTGTAGACCTTGGTCCACTTGGCGATCAAATCCAGGTAAGCCAACAGCTTGTCGATTTGCGCATCACTCAGCACCAAGCCCAAGGTTTGGCAACCGTCCCGCAGCTCCTGGGCTTGCGCGTGGCTCATGCTGACACCTTGTCCGAGGCCTGTGAAGCAGCACCAGCACCAGCATCTGCCAACGCCTGCAGCTTGCGACCACCCTTCTTCAAATGGATCAACAACAGCGACACGGCTGCAGGGGTAATGCCAGACATGCGCGCCGCTTGACCCAAAGTCTCAGGGCGTTGCTTGTTCAATTTTTGCCGCGCTTCGATCGACAAGGCGGTGACCTGCATGTAATCCAGATCGGTGGGCAAACGCAGATTTTCGTAGTGCGCAGCGCGCTCTACTTCATCTTTTTGGCGGTCGATGTACCCGGAATACTTGGCGGCGATCTCGATTTGTTCGATCACGGAGGCGGCCATGTCCTCATCCACGCTATCCCCCTGCCCCAACACCGGTACGCGGAACTTGCCGCCCTCCAAAGACATCAGGGCCTCGTAGTTCACATCCGGGCGACGCAGCAATTCGGCAAAGCTGTATTCGTGCTCCAGCGCTTTGCCAAACACGCGCACAGCCTCTTCGGGCGTCACCTTCTTGGGGCTGACCCAGATCGACTTGAGGCGTTCTGTTTCACGTGAAACAGCGTCACGTTTGCGGCAGAAGGCGTCCCACCGCAGGTCGTCTACCAAGCCCATGCGGCGACCGGCTTCGGTCAAGCGCGCATCGGCATTGTCTTCACGCAGTTGCAAGCGGAACTCTGCCCGGCTGGTGAACATGCGGTAAGGCTCGGTCACACCTTGCGTCACCAGGTCATCAACCAGCACGCCCAGGTAAGCCTCATCACGGCGTGGCAACCAAGGCGCATCGCCACGGCACTGCAATGCGGCATTGATGCCGGCAAACAGGCCCTGTGCTGCAGCCTCTTCGTAGCCGGTGGTGCCATTGATCTGCCCGGCGAAGAACAAGCCTCCGATGACTTTGGTTTCAAAACTGTTCTTCAACTCACGCGGGTCAAAGTAGTCGTATTCAATGGCGTATCCGGGGCGCAAGATGTGCGCGTTCTCCAAGCCCGCCATCGAACGCACCAGCTCGTACTGGATGTCAAACGGCAAGCTGGTGGAGATGCCATTGGGGTAGTACTCGTGGGTGGTCAGCCCTTCTGGCTCCAAGAAAATCTGGTGGCTGTCTTTGTCCGCAAAGCGGTTGATCTTGTCCTCCACGCTCGGGCAGTAGCGCGGCCCCACGCCTTCGATCTTGCCGGTGAACATGGGGCTGCGGTCAAAACCGCTGCGGATGATCTCGTGGGTGCGCGCATTGGTGTGCGTGATCCAGCACGGCATCTGCTGCGGGTGCATCTGGGCATTGCCCAGAAAGCTGAACACCGGCACGCCCAGCTCGGGGCGCTCACCGCCGGGCATGCCGTCGCCAGGCTGCTCGGTGCACTGCGAGAAGTCTATGGAACGGCCGTCGATGCGCGGCGGGGTACCGGTCTTCAGCCGCCCTTGCGGCAGCTTCAGTTCCTTCAGGCGGGCACTCAAGCTCACAGCGGGTGGGTCGCCCGCACGCCCCGCGGCGTAGTTGTTCAGCCCCACATGGATCTTACCGTCGAGGAAGGTTCCTGCCGTCAGCACCACCGTGCTGGAACGGAAGGCAATGCCCACCTGCGTTACGGCCCCCACGACCCGGTCACCTTCCACCATCAGGTCGTCCACCGCTTGCTGGAACAGCCACAGGTTGGGCTGGTTTTCCAGCATGCGGCGAATCGCGGCCTTGTACAAAAAGCGGTCGGCC
>CAZHDP010000524.1:0-2394 GCA_964531605.1 uncultured Burkholderiaceae bacterium
TCATCATCATGACGACGAATGCGGGCGCCGAGACCATGAACAAGTCCACCATCGGTTTCACCAACCCGCGTGCGGCTGGTGATGAGATGGGTGACATCAAACGCCTCTTCACCCCTGAGTTCCGCAACCGTCTGGATGCCATGGTGAGCTTCAAGGCCCTGGATGAGACCATCATCCTGCGTGTGGTTGACAAGTTCCTGCTGCAGCTTGAAACCCAGTTGGCCGAGAAGAAGGTCGAGGTCACCTTCACCGATAAGCTGCGCAAGCACCTGGCCAAGTCTGGTTTTGACCCGCTCATGGGCGCACGACCCATGCAACGCCTGATCCAAGACACCATCCGCCGTGCCTTGGCCGACGAGTTGCTTTTTGGCCGCCTGACCGACGGTGGGCGCTTGACCGTGGACATTGAAGACAAGACCGATGACAAAGGTGAGCTCAAGTCTGAAGTCACGCTCGACATCCAGCCGCTGCCTAAAAAAGAGGGTAAGGCCCCAAAGTCTGAGCCGACGGAACCCCAAGAAGCCACGGCTGGTTGAACAGAAAGCCTGAGCAACAAGGCCGACAGCGTCATGGCTGTCGGCCTTTTTCACGTCTGTTTGCTGGCAATTCGCGGCGTTGTGCGCGCATTCCATCGCAAAGCGCTGGCCCCGACAGGCCTGCTGGAACACAGTGGAGCCTTCTTCAACTGTCTGGGAGTTTGAACCATGAAGAGGTCCTGTCCTTTGTCCACCGACCGCCGCGCTTTCCTCCAACACTTGCTCGCGGCATCCACCGTGTCCATGTCCGGGAGTTTCAGCGCCATCGCTGGGGCCGCGTCTTGTCCGGCGAGCCCGTTTGCCAGCAGCACGGCGCCGTTTGATGGCCCCATGTTGCTCGGTGGATTCAACGGGACGTTAGAAACACCGCAGCTCACCGTCACAGGGCGTTTGCCGGCCGCGTTGAAGGGCACGCTCTACCGCAACGGGCCCGCACGGTTCAAGCTAGGTGCAACGCAATACCGGCACTGGTTTGATGGCGATGGCATGGTGCAGTCCTTCCGTTTTGAAGACGGTCGTGTGAGCCACCGGGGTGTGCTGTTGAACACCCCCAAGCGAGCTGCGGAGGACAAGGCTGGGCGGTTTTTGTACTCCGCGTTTGGTACCGCATTCGCAGACAGTCTGCCCATTTCATCACCTGACGCATTGAATGTGGCCAACATCAACCTCTTGCCCATGAAGGGCGGGCAGGAGCTGTATGCGCTGTGGGAAGCCGGCTCAGCGCTGCAGATTGACCCGAAGACACTGCAAGCCCAAGGCTTCAAGGCCTGGTCTCCCCAGACGACGGGTATGTCTTTCTCTGCGCACCCTCGACGTGCACCTGATGGCACGGTGTGGAATTTTGGCTACGCCGCCCACAGCGGCAAACTGGTCATCTACCAGATCGGTGCCGATGGCCAATTGGTGCGAGAAGCCTTGCTGGACGCTCCCCAGGCCGACATGGTTCACGACTTTGCCATCACGCAACATCACTTGGTGTTTTTGCTCATGCCCCTGCATGTCAAACCAGACAGCCTGCCCGTGGGTGACCTTTCCCGGTTTGAGTGGCGTCCTGAGGCATCCCTGGTGGCTTTGGTGGTGAGCAAGGCCGACTTCAGTGTGAAGCGCTTTGAATTGCCCAATGGCGGTGTTTTCCACCTCGGCAATGCCTGGGAAGAGGGCGGTGTCATCCGGCTGAGCTATGCCCGGTATGTGCAGTTTTTGCCGCATTTGTTGTCCTTGCAGCTGCCTGCACCCCAGGTCCAGGCCAAAGATTTGGCCGAGTGGACGGCAGTCACCTTAGACCTCAAAGCGGGCAAGGCTCGTCAGACGGCCACTGGCTTGTTCGGTGTGGAGTTCCCCAGTTTTGACGCGCGATTCACCGGCGAGCGCACCACTTTGACAGTGATGATGCAGAAATCTCAGACTGGGGCCCCACAGCCATGGGGTTTTGACACCGTTGTGGTCAACCAGGCAGACGCTGTGCAACGCTACCGCTACGACGCGGCTTGGGTTGCCGAAGAGCACATATTGGTGCCTCGTCCCGGCAGCGACAAAGAGTTGGATGGCTGGGTGCTTGGCACCGCCTACAACACCTGCACCCACCGTACACAGCTGTCGGTGTTTGAAGCTCGGCACGTGGCCCAGGGGCCGGTGGCCCAAATGGCCTTGCCTTATGGTTTGCCGCTCGGGCTGCATGGGCAATTTGTGCCAGCCTGACAATGCGCCAGCGGCGAGCCTGTGCTCAGGCGGCAACCTCAGGCTGCAACAAAGGTGGGGGCGATAATGGCCCCACCCCTGTAACCCTGCGCGCTTGGCGGTCTGATGAGCACCCACACTTTCCTTTGGCACGACTACGAAACCTTTGGCGCCAATACCC
>CAZHDP010000525.1:0-2389 GCA_964531605.1 uncultured Burkholderiaceae bacterium
GCTTGTGACCACCGCCCTTGTGACGGGTGGTGATGTGACCATTGTTGTTGCGGCCAGCTTTTTGGAACTGCGGTTCCAACAAAGGTGCGTAAGCTTCGCCTTTGTAAAGGTGGTCACGGGTAACCTTCACCACGGCACGTTGGCCGGGGGAAGTTGGTTTCATTTTAATGACAGCCATGATTACGCGGCCTCCCCAGAGAGGTTCAGCTCTTGACCCGGCTTGAGCAACACATAGGCTTTACGAACGTTGTCGCGACGGCCAATGGATTTGCCAAAACGCTTGGTTTTGCCTTTGATATTGAGGACGGAAACGCCCTTGACTTCTACCTTGAACATCAATTCCACAGCGGCCTTGATTTCATATTTGGTAGCGTCTTGCAGCACTTTGAAGGTGACGGCGTTGGACTTTTCAGCAACCATGGTGGCCTTTTCGGACACGATGGGAGCCACCAACACTTGCATCAAACGACCTTCGTCGAATTTCGTTGCTGATGTTTGAGTTCTAGCGCTCATGCAAACATCTCCTTGAGCTGGTCCATGGCAGCCTTGGTCACCAACACCTTGCGGTAGTGAACCAAAGACACGGGGTCGGCGTAACGGGGCTCAACCACGAGCACATTCACCAAATTGCGGGAAGCCAGGTACAGGTTTTCGTCGACTTCGTCAGCGATCACCAACACGGATTCCAGGTTCATGGCTTTGAACTTTGCAGCCAAGGCCTTGGTTTTGGGAGAGTCCACTTTGAGGGAGTCCACCACAGCCAGACGGCCTTCGCGGGCCAACTGAGAGAAGATCGAAGCCATACCAGCGCGGTACATCTTCTTGTTGATCTTCTGGGTGAAGTTTTCGTTGGGCATGTTCGGGAAAATCCGACCGCCGCCACGCCACAAAGGAGAAGACGTCATACCAGCACGAGCACGACCGGTGCCCTTTTGCTTGAATGGCTTCTTGGTGGAGTGCTTGACCTGCTCGCGGTCCTTCTGGGCACGGGTGCCCTGACGCGCGTTAGCTTGGTAAGCCACTACGATCTGGTGAACCAGATCTTCGTTGTAATCACGACCGAATACGGTTTCAGGAACGTCCACTTTGGAAGCGGCCTGACCTTGGTCATTGAGGAGCTCGAGCTGCATCAGTTCGCCCCTTTCGCGTCAGCAGTAGATTTCGCCTTGATCGCTGGACGCACGGTGACAAAACCACCTGCGGAACCAGGAATGGCACCCTTGATCATCAGCAATTGACGGGCTTCGTCAATGCGGATCACGTCGAGGTTCTGGGTCGTGACCAAGTCAACACCCAAGTGACCCGTCATGCGCTTACCAGGGAACACACGACCAGGATCTTGCGCCATACCGATAGAACCAGGCACATTGTGCGAACGGCTGTTACCGTGCGATGCGCGCTGTGAGCTCATGTGGTGACGCTTGATCGTGCCGGCAAAGCCTTTACCAATGGTCGTGCCTTGCACGTCCACTTTTTGGCCAACAGCGAACACATTGGTGACCGGCACCGTTGCACCAGCCTTGTACTGCGCAGCAGTATCGGCGGTCACGCGGAATTCCTGAATCACTTCACCAGCCACAACACCGGCTTTGGCCAGGTGACCAGCTTCGGGCTTGGTAACGCGTGAAGTTTTACGCTTACCGTAGGTGACCTGCAGGGCCACATAGCCATCGTTCTCTTGGGTTTTGACTTGGGTCACACGGTTGTCAGACACATCAACCACTGTGACAGGGACTGCAACCCCATCATCAGTGAACAGACGCATCATGCCCACCTTGCGGCCCAGCAACCCTAAGGATTTGCTAAGACTCATTTATATTCTCCAGTCCTGAGGACTTGGGTTAAGTTCCGGTAACGATTGACCGGGACCATGGAAAAGCGCGGTGGAAACCACCCCGCTTACTGCTGAAAAATTCCAGCAAGCCTGTGATTCTAGCCTGCATTCCAAAAGAATGCAAACATTGGGGTCCCCGCCTCTTATCGGCGGACACCCCAAGTTTCGAATCTTGTTTTATTGCAACTTGATTTCGACGTCGACGCCAGCGGGCAAGTCGAGCTTCATCAAGGCGTCAACGGTTTTGTCCGTGGGGTCCACGATGTCCATCAGACGCTGGTGCGTGCGGATTTCGAACTGGTCACGGCTGGTCTTGTTGACGTGAGGCGAACGCAGAATGTCGAAACGCTTCATGCGGGTAGGCAAAGGCACAGGGCCTTTGACAATCGCACCGGTGCGCTTGGCGGTGTCAACGATTTCGGCAGCAGACTGGTCAATCAGTTTGTAGTCGAAAGCCTTCAGGCGAATGCGGATCTTTTGCTTGGTAGACATGTGAATGCTCCTTAAGCAATGATCTTGGCAACCACGCCAGAGCCCACGGTCTTGCCGCCTTCG